>JADMKJ010000118.1:0-1981 GCA_015478855.1 Proteiniphilum sp. | reverse complement strand
AGTTGGTTAGTAGGTTAGTTTCGGGATTTGTTCGTTAGAATGTTATGATGTTTAACCAATTTGTTGAACGATTATGTCAACAATCACACAATTCGAAGAACTTGACATCTGGAAGGATGCACGTGAGTTATGTAAGGATACCAGGGATCTGATCAATAAAAAACGAACAGTTTTTGAAAGATTATGCGTTAAGAGACCAAATTTCTCGCTCTACCGGCTCCATAATGGATAATATTGCGGAAGGATTTGGCAGAGGAGGGAACAAAGAGTTTCACAACTTTCTCTCTTATTCAATGGGTTCATGCCTGGAAGCCAAATCGCAAATTTACAGGGCTTATGATTTTCAATACATCGACATGATGGAAAAAAAGAGAATGATTGAAAACATCGAAAAATTAAGCTTCAAAATTATTGCATTGATGAAATATCTGAGAAAAACAGATATCAAAGGTTCAAAGTTTAATAAAAAATGAACAACAATATTTCAGTAACGTTTTATTACCGTTCAATAACCAAACATAAAAACGTAGGAACGTAGGAACTTAGAAACTTAAAACGTAACAACGTAATAACCTAAAAACGTAGCAACCTAAAAACCTAAAAACGTAATAACATAATAACGTAGAAACATAGTAACGTAGAAACATAGTAACGTATTAACATATTAACGTAGTAACGTAAAACGTAAACAATGGCCAATTTAAGTAAATTCATATTAAATAAAATCTTCGGATGGAAGGTGGTCAACGAATTTCCCGAAGTACCCAAATGTGTGCTGGCGGTGGCACCACATACCAGCAACTGGGATTTCGTAATGGGCAAGCTGGCTTACTCATCCCTGGGACGCCAGGCCAACTTCCTGATCAAGGAGGAGTGGTTCTTCTTCCCCTTTAATATCTTCTTCAGCAGCATCGGCGGCATACCGGTAAGGAGAGGCCGCAGCGGATCCCTTACCGACATACTTTCTAAAGAGTTTCAAACGCGTGACTGGATGCATCTGGGCATCACTCCCGAGGGTACGCGCAAGCCGGTGAAGGAGTGGAAGAAAGGATTTTATTTTATCGCCATGAAAGCGAAGGTGCCCATTCTATTGATCGGACTCGATTATGGTAAGAAAGAGGCGAGGGTACTCGATCTGTTCTATCCTACCAATGACTATCGCAAGGATATTGTGACGATCAAGGCCCACTACGAAGGTATACAAGCGAAGAAGCCGGAGAACTTCATTTTGTAATCACTCCTGTTGAAACCACTTCACGACGTTTGAGAGATGCAAGAGGTTAATCCACTGATCAATAGCGAGTCACTCCTCTCCGAAATCCAGCGACAACTGAATACCGTCGGCCGGCAGCAACAGCTGGTCCGCATCGGCATTCTTAAGGGTGAGACCCATCAGGCGGATTTTCCTTTCCTGAAAATCATCTGCCTGCAACAACAGCTCCTTACCCAGGTCAAACAGCTCCTCATAACTGCGGATATAATGTCCCACGGTGCGACTGCGGGTGATTACAGTGAAGTCGGCATACTTGATCTTCAGCGTGAGCGTCCTGGCCAGAAATTTCTTCTTCTCTATACGGCGGTGTACCTCACGGGCTATCTGATCGAGCGCGGAGAGGATATCGACCATATCCTCCAGGTCATCGGCATAGGTCTCCTCGGCACCGAGTGACTTGCGCACTCTCTCCGACTCCACCTCCCGCTTATCGATGCCCCGGGCAAAATGGTAATAGACTGTACCTGCCTTGCCGAACTCACGCACCAGGTCGAGCTCTGTCCACTGCTTCAGGTCGGCTCCGGTGTGGATACCCAGTTCGGCCATCTTCCCGGCAGTCACCTTCCCCACTCCGAAGAACTTATTCACCGGTAGCTTCTCCACAAAAGCCTCTGCATACTCGGGCTCTATGACGAACTGCCCGTTCGGCTTCCTGTAATCGGAAGCGATCTTGGCGAGGAACTTGTTGTAGGAGACACCGGCAGAGGC
>JADMKJ010000117.1 GCA_015478855.1 Proteiniphilum sp. | reverse complement strand
CCCGTGAATGCAGGTACAAACCGGGCTTTATCCCTCTCATACCTGTAAATCTGGTGTGTCGTATTGTCTACCGAAACCCATATCTCATTCTCCCTGTCCTTATAGATAGTATTCACCCAGACCGTTGCCTCAGGATCAATCCTGTACTCATCAAAACTATGAAGCTGTAGATCCTTCTCCTCTTTGATGAATACTCCCTGTCTGGCGGAAGCAATCCATAGCTTTCCCTTGTCATAGATCAGATTCTGTATTCGACCTGTCACCTTTTCGCCCTCCCCGGTGGTGAGGGTGAGGGGCGAGATAACACTGTTATTCAGATTGAACGAACAGACACCCCGCTCGGTGCCGACCCACAGATGTTCAGCTTCATCCTCCACAAGTGCATAAACATAATTGTTGATGAGTGAATGTGCTGTCCTGGGTACATTGTGATATACGGTGAAGGTGTAGCCGTCAAAACGATTCAGTCCGTTTTCGGTGCCGAACCACATAAATCCTTTCGAATCCTGTAGTGCCGCATAGACGGTGTTGGAAGAGAGACCATCCTCCGCTTTGTAATATTTGAAATTTAATTCAACAGGAAATGTATTCAAACAAAACAAAACCATGAAAAGGGTCATGAAAAATTTCAATCGCTTTGGAAGCATACAACCTTTATTGCTGATTAATAATTATTCACAAATATAACTATTTTTTTTAAAGACTGAAATAGACCTCTCTGTGGTGCCATCGTTGCGACAGGAGAAATGAGGGCGAAAAGGGGTAAAATGATTTTTTCAGAGTATTTTGATATCTTTTTGGAATTTTCTTTCAGTCGTCACCCTCCTTTTAGAGTTATATTTGTAGCATAAGTAATCACAGAGACCATGCAGCACTTTTGTTCAACATCGATTGTATGGTACTTTTCAGCTTACGGCTTTGTGATGAGTGCTGGAGATGAAATCTTATATAATACCTTGTCATAATGAATAGAATTCTCACAATCCTCCCCTGCCTCTGTTTTGTCTGTGGGTGTGGTAATCTTACCGAGAGAAGCATGCCGTCGGAGGTGACACTGGGTGAGATTGAAGATGTCTCATTCACCAGGGTGCACTTTAAAGACAAGTTCTGGGCACCCAGAATGGAGATCAACCGTACCGTTTCAATCCCTTCGGCATTCTACCAGAGTGAAATAAACGGACGCTTTGATAACTTTGCTCTTGCAGGTGGACTGATAGAAGGAGAGCATCAGGGCGATTTTTCCTTCGACGACACCGATCCCTATAAAATTATTGAAGGTGCTTCTTATTCACTGGCGGTGAAGTATGACCCGGCACTGGATGCCTATCTCGATAGTGTGATCACCCTTATCGCAGCAGCACAGGAGGATGACGGCTATCTTACCACCTGTGTGACCAATCGCTGTACCCGTCTCTCGGGGTGGTGGGGCAGCTCCCGCTGGGAAAGGGTGAACAGCCATGAGCTCTACAATAGCGGCCATCTTTACGAAGCTGCTGTGGCACATTACAAAGCTACGGGTAAACGTTCATTGCTGGATGTGGCTGTGAAGAATGCCGACCTTGTGTGCGAGGAGTTCGGCCTGGGAGATGATCAGATCAGCTATCCCTCGGGACATCCGATCATTGAGATGGCACTGGTGAAGCTCTACCGTGTCACCGGAGAGGAGAGGTATCTCCAGCAGGCCCGTTACTTTGTGGATGAGGCAGGACGCCTTTCAAACGGAAGAGCTCCCGGCATCTATAGCCAGGACCATATACCGATCCGGGCTCAGGAGGAAATTGTGGGCCATGCCGTGCGTGCCGGGTACCTTTTTTCAGGTGCTGCCGATGTGGCTTCGCTGCAGCATGACAGTAAGCTTTTTGAAGCCGTTGATCGTCTCTGGCAGAACATGGCAGGCCGGAAGCTCTATATCACCGGCGGTGTGGGTTCCAGGGCACAGGGAGAGGGTTATGGTCCCGATTATGAGCTGAACAACTTCAATAACTATTGTGAGACCTGCGCCGCCATTGCCAATGTATTCTGGAACCACCGGATGTTCCTCGCAACAGGTGAAGCAAAATATATAGATGTGCTGGAGAGAACCCTCTACAACGGATTGATCTCTGGCGTCTCATTAAGCGGTGATAAGTTTTTCTACGACAACCCGCTGGCCTCTACCGGCATACATGAACGGGAAGAGTGGTTTGGGTGTGCCTGCTGCCCCGGTAACATCACCCGGTTTATGGCTTCTGTACCGGGTTATCTCTATGCCACGAGGAATAATGAGCTCTATGTGAACCTCTTCGTCGAAAGTAACTCCTCTATCGGGCTGCAGGCGGGAGAGATAGAGCTGGAACAACTGACCGGCTATCCCTGGTCGGGGGAGGTGGAGCTCAGAATTAAGAAGACGATACCGGAGAAGTTTACGCTCCATCTCCGTATACCCGGATGGGCAAAAAACAGGCCGCTGCCGACGGATCTCTATCATTATGTGGATAATGAGGATCCTCATTTATCACTTTCAGTGAATGGGAAACGGATCAGAACAGATATTGTTGACGGATATGCGTTGCTTCAAAGAAGATGGAATGAAGGTGATGTGATCATCTTACAGATGGATATGCCTGTACGCCGTATTGCGGCTCACGAGCAGGTTGTTTACAACAGAGGACTCCTGGCAATGGAACGGGGGCCCCTTGTCTATGCACTGGAAGGGATTGATCAGCCGGATGATTATCTCTTTGACATTGTCATCCCGCGAACAGCAGCGATCACACCCCGCCATGATGAAACGCTTTTGAACGGAATAACACTGCTGGAGGGTGAAGCACTCAAAGTGAGCAAGGACAGCACCGGCAGAGTAGTGAAAGAGGTGCCGTTCACTTTCACCGCTATACCTTACAGCACATGGAACAACAGGGGACCATCACAGATGGTCGTGTGGACGCCGGAAGAGGCAGCCTGTACCATCCCTGAGCCGGCACCCACTGTGGCATCCCTGGCAGAACAGATAGGAGGATGGGGCTTCAATGATCAGATGGAACCCCGCTCATCATCCGACCTGAACACTCCTTATCACTACTGGTGGCTGAAGAACGGTACCGAGGAGTCTATAGGTTACAGGTTTCACAAGCCGCAGAAGGTTACTTCCGTGGAGGTATACTGGCTGGCGTTTGACCATTATGATGTGACCTATAGAGTGCCGGAAT
>JADMKJ010000116.1:837-3220 GCA_015478855.1 Proteiniphilum sp. | reverse complement strand
CCTGATGAACCAGCACGGCTCACCCCTGTTTGTCATCAGCGAGAAAAAAATCAGTCAGACCTATCGACGTGCGTTGAAGGCTTTCACCATGCGTTATCCGAAAGTGCAGTTTGCATGGAGCTACAAAACCAACTATCTGGATGCAGTATGCAGTCTCTTTCATCAGGAGGGAAGCTGGGCTGAGGTGGTTTCCGGTTTTGAGTACAGGAAAGCAGTGAGAAACGGCGTGCCGGGTAACCTGATCATCTTCAACGGACCCGATAAATCGACTGAGGATCTGCAGATGGCGGTCGACAACCGCTCGCTGATCCACATTGATCATTTCGATGAGCTCTTCTCGCTGATAGAGATCCTCCAGGACACAGAGAAAAGAGCACGTGTAGCCATCCGCATCAATATGGACACGGGAGTCTATCCGCAATGGGACAGGTTTGGCTTCAACTACGAATCGGGAGAGGCATGGAATGCCATCATGAAGATTGTGAGCCAGCCGAACCTCGAGCTGGAGGGACTCCACTGCCACATAGGCACCTATATGCTTACCCCCGGTGCTTATGCCATTGCCACGCAGAAGCTATGTGAGCTGTCCCGGGTAACAGCAGACAGGACAGGGGTGAAGGTGAAATACCTTGATATGGGAGGAGGATTCTGCTCAACCAACACGCTCAAAGGCTCTTACCTGCAGGGCGCCGACGTGATCCCCTCCTTCGATGATTATGCGGAGGCGATCGTCAACACGATCATGCAGTTCGGCTTCAGGCCTGAAGAGCTGCCGCTACTGATCCTCGAGACCGGCCGTGCACTCATCGACGAGGCGGGCTACCTGCTCGGCACGGTGCTGGCTGCCAAACGTCTCTCTGATGGACGGCGTGCCACCATACTCGATACCGGCGTCAACATCCTCTTCACCTCCTTCTGGTACAACCACCGCATCTCACCGGCACAGGAGTTCACGCAACATGCCGAAGAGATGGCGCTCTACGGTCCCCTCTGCATGAACATCGACTGCATCCGTGAGAGCGTGGTCCTGCCCTTACTGAAAAAGGGTGACAGGGTGGTGATACATGAGGTGGGAGCCTACAACATGACCCAGTGGATGCAGTTTATAACCCTTCGCCCCAACGTGGTGATGATCGATACAACCGGCAAGGTGCATCTGATCAGAAAACATGAGACGATGGAGAGCATCGTGGAACAGGAGCATCTGCCCGAACATCTGAGAAGTTTCAATCTTTGAAACAGGCGATTTTAGGCTGAAAAGAGACGAATATGGGGTTTCAGATCCAACCTATCGGAAAATTACACCTGAACGGCATGATCAACAGTTATG
Organism: Proteiniphilum sp.; assembly: GCA_015478855.1. Taxonomy (GTDB): domain Bacteria; phylum Bacteroidota; class Bacteroidia; order Bacteroidales; family Dysgonomonadaceae; genus Proteiniphilum. Next base: position 1,890 of record JADMKJ010000116.1, on the reverse strand, counting down.
CCCAGATATTTTTTTCCCGGAACAGCGCTTATGGCATACTGCTGCTGGTGCTAAGCATGCTTGATTTCAGGTTTGGAGCGGGAGGGCTTGCGGCAGTTGTGCTGACCAACCTGCTGGCCCATCTGTTTGGCTTCTCCAAAGAGAAGATCAACAGCGGACTGTATGGTTTCAACGCCATCTTCATTGGTATCAGCATGGTCTACAAGTTTCATATCAATCCCCCTTTTCTTATCCTGTTCATCTTCGCTGTGATTCTCGGATTCATGTTTACCATCTGGTTTGAAACAAAGTTCGCGAAACATCAGATACCCATCCTCACCCTCCCGTTCGTGCTGACACTGACTGTAATAGACCTCGCCTTCAGCACGTTCACCCGCATCATGCCGATCGTTCCCTTCGAAAGGTTTACCGTGCTGATAGCAGAACAGATGAAAGTACCCTGGTATGGTGCCGTGCATATGATCGATCATCTTCAACTGCCCCAGATGCTCTATTATTACCTGAAGACCATGGCATCCATCTTCTTCACCGACAGCATCCTGGTCGGGATGATGCTGGTGATTGCACTGCTTTTGCATTCGAGAATTAAATCAACCGTCGCTTTCCTTGGCTTCCTCTTCGCTTTTGTGACAAGCAAGCTGATGGGTGTCGATATCCGTGAGCTGACCCAGGATCTGGCAGGTGTCAACTATATCTTCTGGGGAATGGCCATAGGCAGTTTTTTCATCATCCCCAACAGCTACAGCTATCTGCTCGTGATAGGTCTCACCCCCGTCCTCTTCCTCTTCTACACGGGCATTGAGAACCTGATCACCGATATCGGCATCTCTTCTTACACCCTCTCATTCAGCCTTTTGTCGATATTGATCCTCTATATCCTTAAACAGCGCAGCAGCAGCCGCTTTTTTAACTTTCCCTATATCCAGTATTTCGATCCGGAAAAAACAGTCTATAAGAATGTCAATTATATGCAGCGCTTCGGACAGCAGCTGCTCTTTAAACTGCAGCTGCCATTCCTCGATAAGTGGACGGTAAGCCAGGGTTATGACGGCG
>JADMKJ010000116.1:0-827 GCA_015478855.1 Proteiniphilum sp. | reverse complement strand
GCTATCACCCATCTGGGGGAATGGGGTAAGGCGCTCGATTTCGTGATCACCGACGACGAGGGTAAGAGCTGTTTCGGACAATGTGCGCGAAAGGAGGAGTTCTATTGTTATCATAAGCCGGTGCTGGTTCCTGCCGACGGTTAAAGGAGGGTCTCTACTACGCCTATCTGCTGAGCGGACAGAGAGAAAATGCCGCCATCCTCGCCAAAACGCTGGCACCCCATACACAAGTAACGATCGGGTTTAAAGAGTCCGTTGTTGACAACCTCTCTCTCTCAGGAGGGTACCTGATGAACGACAACAATCCGGGCAGCCTCTCCCCTACTGCCGGACAGGATTCGCTCAATCAGTACCAGGATATGGTTTTCTCCGCTCTCGGTATCGGCTTCAATCTGTCAGAGCGGACAACACTGAAACTGGGATATCAACTGTACAACACCCGATTCCAGCGCTCGGTCGCCACAACGTTGATAAAGGAGGAGCATCTCTCTCAACATCAGCTTGTGGCAGCACTGGAGTTCTTCACACCCCACAATATCACATGGGGTTTTTCAGGAGGGTATTATAATATTGAGAGCATTGACAATATCCTCTCCTCACCTGCATCCGGCAATGGTGGTTATGGTGCCGGAACCGGCGGCTACAACACCCAGGCAGGTTACACTTCTGCTGCCACTAAAAGAAACAGTGCCTATTCGTTGCTCGCTTTTCTCAACAAACGGTTTACCAATACCCTCCCGGAGATTGCCGTCGCCTATTCAAACTTTGGAGGGATTGACCAGTACCAGGCAAAAGGATCGCTCACCTACTACCCGCTGGGGAATCTC
>JADMKJ010000115.1 GCA_015478855.1 Proteiniphilum sp. | reverse complement strand
ATGAAGTGAACATGATGTTCCTTCAAAACTGCATGTGGAGAGAGTAAAGAAAGGGTTCCGGAGCATCTTTTTTCTGATCAAGCCCTCGATCTATTAGTATGAGTAAGCTGAATACATTACTGCACTTACACCTCTCACCTATCAACCTCGTGTTCTTCAAGGGATCTTACTGGCTTACGCCATGGGAAATCTTATCTTAGGGTAGGCTTCACGCTTAGATGCTTTCAGCGTTTATCCTGTCCCAACTTAGCTACCCAGCTATGCTCCTGGCGGAACAACTGGTGCACCAGAGGTTGGTCCATCCCGGTCCTCTCGTACTAAGGACAGCTCCCTTCAAATTTCCTACGCCCGCGACGGATAGGGACCGAACTGTCTCACGACGTTCTGAACCCAGCTCGCGTGCCGCTTTAATGGGCGAACAGCCCAACCCTTGGGACCTACTTCAGCCCCAGGATGCGACGAGCCGACATCGAGGTGCCAAACCTCCCCGTCGATGTGGACTCTTGGGGGAGATCAGCCTGTTATCCCCGAGGTAGCTTTTATCCGTTGAGCGATGGCCCTCCCACGAGGTACCACCGGATCACTAAGCCCGACTTTCGTCCCTGCTCCACCTGTATGTGTCGCAGTCAGGCTCCCTTCTGCCTTTGCACTCTACGAACGATTTCCGACCGTTCTGAGGGAACCTTTGGGCGCCTCCGTTACTTTTTAGGAGGCGACCGCCCCAGTCAAACTGCCCACCTAACAATGTCCCGTGACCAGATCATGGTCTCCGGTTAGAATCTCAATACTGCCAGGGTGGTATCCCAAGGACGACTCCGGAGGACCTGACGATCCTCTTTCCCAGTCTCCCACCTATCCTGTACAGACAATATCGAAACTCAATGCTAAGCTACAGTAAAGCTCTACGGGGTCTTTCCGTCCAATCGCGGGTAGCAAGCATCTTCACTTGCACTACAATTTCGCCGGATTTGTTGTTGAGACAGTGCCCAAGTCATTACGCCATTCGTGCGGGTCAGAACTTACCTGACAAGGAATTTCGCTACCTTAGGACCGTTATAGTTACGGCCGCCGTTTACTGGGGCTTAAGTTCACACCTTCGCTTGCGCTAAGTGATCCCCTTAACCTTCCAGCACCGGGCAGGCGTCAGCCCCTATACTTCAGCTTACGCTTTAGCAGAGACCTGTGTTTTTGCTAAACAGTTGCTTGGGCCATTTCACTGCGGCCAGAGAGTAATCTCTGGCACCCCTTCTCCCGAAGTTACGGGGTTAATTTGCCGAGTTCCTTAACAACAATTCTTCCGATGGTCTTAGGATTCTCTCCTCATCTACCTGTGTCGGTTTGCGGTACGGGCACTACGTTAGCTCCCTAGAGGCTTTTCTTGGCAGCGTGAAATCAGATACTTGGAGCCCGTGGGCTCCTCCCCGTAACACCTCAAAATTAACGGACAGAGGGATTTGCCTCCCTGTCCTTCCTCGGTGCTTAGACGTACAATCCAATCGTACGCACATCTTATCCTCCTGCGTCACCCCTTCGGTCAAACGCTTCGTAGTGGTATCGGAATATCAACCGATTGTCCATCACCTACGCCTCTCGGCCTGGGCTTAGGACCCGACTAACCCTGAGCGGACGAACCTTCCTCAGGAAACCTTAGATTTTCGACCTGCGGGATTCTCACCCGCATCTCGCTACTTATGCCAACATTCTCACTTCTGTACCGTCCACCACTCCTTACGGTATGGCTTCAGCCAGTACAGAACGCTCCTCTACCGCGGCACCATGAAGGTGCCACCCGTAGCTTCGGTGATAGGTTTTAGCCCCGGACATTTTCGGCGCGGGATCTCTCGACTAGTGAGCTATTACGCACTCTTTTAATGAGTGGCTGCTTCTAAGCCAACATCCTAGTTGTCTTGGAAATCCCACATCCTTTTCCACTTAACCTATACTTGGGGACCTTAGCTGACGGTCTGGGCTTTTTCCCTTTCGACTATGAAACTTATCTTACACAGTCTGACTGCCGGACTAATAGTTTATGGCATTCGGAGTTTGATAAGGTTCGGTAAGCGATATGCCCCCTAGCCCATTCAGTGCTCTACCTCCATAACTCATATATCCGAGGCTAGCCCTAAAGCTATTTCGAGGAGAACCAGCTATCTCCGGGTTCGATTGGAATTTCTCCGCTATCCACAGCTCATCCCATGATTTTTCAACATCAATTTGGTTCGGTCCTCCACGAGATTTTACTCTCGCTTCAACCTGGCCATGGATAGGTCACCCGGTTTCGGGTCTACGACATGCAACTTGTTGCCCTATTAAGACTCGGTTTCCCTTCGGCTCCGTACCTCAAGTACTTAACCTTGCTGCATATCGTAACTCGTTGGCTCGTTCTACAAAAAGCACGCTATCACACTTTATAATAGTGCTCTAGCCGTTTGTAAGTGCACGGTTTCAGGTTCTATTTCACTCCCCTCCCGGGGTTCTTTTCACCTTTCCCTCACGGTACTGCTTCACTATCGGTCATCAGGTAGTATTTAGCCTTGGGGGGTGGTCCCCCCTGCTTCCCACAAGGTTTCACGTGTCTCGTGGTACTCTGGATCAGTCATTTCCGGTCACTCTCTTTCGCATACGGGACTATTACCCCCTGTGGTCCAGCTTTCCAGCTGTGCTCTGCTAAAGACTTTCCGTACTTTCTAGACTGTCCGCAACCCCGGAAACAAGTTTCCGGTTTGGGCTCTTTCCCGTTCGCTCGCCGCTACTAGGGAAATCGATGTTTCTTTCTCTTCCTCCAGGTACTTAGATGTTTCAGTTCCCTGGGTCTGTCCTCCTATAGACTATGTATTCATCTATGGATACTGGGGGTTACCCCAGTGAGTTGCCTCATTCGGTGATCTCGGGTTCACAGACTATGTGCGTCTACCCCGAGCTTATCGCAGCTTATCACGACCTTCTTCGACTCCTGATGCCAAGGCATTCGCCATGCACTCTTTATAGCTTGATCTTTAAGTTACTCTTTTATCTCAATTTTGCAATTGAAATGGTTTTTTTCTTTACTTTCTCTCATATGCAGTTTTCAAAGAACACTGAAAGTCACATCCTCCATAAAGCCGCAAGGCTTACAAGGAGAGAGTTCTCTCAAAATTAAACAGAACAAGGAATTTCAAAGTGATTTTTGATGAAAGGCTGGCTTTCACCGTTTGAAAGCTTTCGCTTTCGGTGTCTGGAAGG
>JADMKJ010000114.1:2447-3224 GCA_015478855.1 Proteiniphilum sp. | reverse complement strand
TGCCGGTGCTGACCTCGATGCTCTCTCTGACAAGATTGACGACATTGATGCTACACTGAACGTGTTGAACTTTGCCTCGATCAACAACATGATCACCGGTATCTCATTTGATTATGAAGATGATGATATTGGCTCAAGATGGCGTAATTTGAACTTCTCTACTGCCCCAGCTAAATTAACCTGGACATTTGGTCAGGGTCTGGATGGAGCGATCGCTTTCACCAAAGATGCTCGCATCCTCGATGCAGAACAGACTATGGAGGTGAAGGTTAATCCGGCAACTGCTGATCTGAGTAAAATGCTTGACAAGATTTATCTGATCAGACGTGACGGCAATAACCAGATCAACAACTTCATGGTTCCCGTGAAAGCTGAACGTTCAACTGCTTTACGTGCAGCACCTTCCGTAACAGGTCTTTGGAATGTTACATTCAAGATGCCGGCATCAGCCAATGTTGCAGCAATACCTGCATTAACTGCTGACGGAGGAGGTAATTTCTACTTTGCTCTTGCAATTGAAAACAGTGTTGACAATGCTGATGTACCTGAAGAGCGTTTTGTAATCTCTGACTTCTCGATCACCATTGATGCATCCACTAAGACTCCTATTTACAATGATGACGATGCACCAAATGATTTGATTTTCTCAGTGAAGAAAAGCAGCGAAGCAGCTACTGCTTACAAGCCTCATACCGATATCAAGAATCGTTATGCCTTTACCGAGAATGCAATTCCTGCTGGGATAGATCAGATGTGGAGCACAGGTGTTTGGAATAC
>JADMKJ010000114.1:0-2437 GCA_015478855.1 Proteiniphilum sp. | reverse complement strand
CACAGCTACTCCTACATCAGACGACCTTGCTGATGACAGACTTGCTGAAGATTTCTTCGGTGTTGAAGTTGGAAAGACCTTCAATGTGAAACTCGACAACCCGGATGATGTATTTGCCTATTATATCGTACTCGACAAGGAATGGGCTGTTGAAAGTGCACCATCAGAATGGAACGCCTGGACCAGCTATGATATCGAAGGTATCAACAAGGTATATAGAGCTGACGAAGTTGCGAACATCCAGATCAACTCTACCTCTGCCAATGGTGACATCATCGGTTTCCGTGTTGTATCCGTTAACTATGACGGTACGCTCGTGGATCCTGACGGTAAGTCATTCTATACCTATGTAGGTGATGTAGCGTCTAGCGCTCTTGCATTCACACAAACAATTACTGCTCCTGTTACAACACCAACAACAACTGTACCGACCAACACACTGGCATTTGCACCTGCTGTAAACCTTGCCAATGTAGGTTCTGCATCCTTCACAATGAACATCGGTCACAGTATTGTACTGGGTAATGCAAATCTTGAAATGCTTGATGCCAGCGATGCAGTAACTGCTAACTGGGCAGATGTGAAGAAACTCCGTATCATCGGTGTTGAACCATCTGATCTGGCTGAAGGTGTGACATACACTGGCACACTGACACTGAACAACACAATGAATGTACCGTTCAGCACTACCAACATCACATTGACCAAGATATTACCGACATTCGACGGAACAGGTATTGGTTACAAGACCAGTATTCACCACGATGTAAACGGTCAGCAGGTTGTTTATGCATATCCGCTACCTGCAACAATGGAATATAACCTTGCCAACGCATTGAACGGTATTGGTGCTGACGGTGCTGGTTATCAGGTTGTGAATGTGAATACTACAACCAACTACCCGGCTGCTTCATTGCCCGCTTGGGATGCAACAAATACCAATACTGAAGCTGTTGTACCTGTTGCTGAAATTGGCGTACCTTATGGCACTGCACCTCAACCAGGACATGGTAAGATCTTTGATCTGAGACTGTCTAAGAACTTCGGTTATGTCCTTTATGACGGTAGCGCAAACTATCTGGTATACTGGGCTCCCGCAGTTCCGATCAAGGCTGAATTCCGCTCATATGTACAGGATCTGAAAGACTGGCTTTATGATGGAACCAACCAGGCCAATACACCGGCACTGAAATATGGCGCTGATCTGACAGGTTATGGATTTGACAACATCACTGCACTGCCACCGGCTGGCGCTCGTATTGATCTTACCAATACTCCTGCACTCCAGGATGGTAGAACATTCACTGTTACCGGTGTAAGAGTATTGACTGGTGCTAATTTTGATGTAGTAAATGAATATTTCGTACCCGCAATCAATGGTACTGATTTTGACTTCACTGCTGTGATCACATCCACACCTGCCGGTCCGGTACCGACCAAGCTGGAAGTAGAATTGACCGATAACTTCGGACATGCTTATACCTTCGTAGTACCGAAAGTATTTAACATGACCCTGAACTAATCATTTAATAATTTTTTAAAAGAGACGTCCTTTCGGGCGTCTCTTTTTTTTGCTATTCTGTATAGAATTAACTTTCTGACCCGAATAATAAACTTTTATCATGGATTTTTGTTAATATTGTAAAGGAAATCTTAATAGCAACTACCAACGTATTATTTTCAACTGGTTTACTACTAACTAAATTAACAATCTATGAAAAAGTATTTTATTTATCTTATCGCATTGGCATTAATCCCAATGGTTGCCTACTCCCAGACAGGAGAGATCAAGGAAGAAGGCAAGACAATTTTTAAACCACATGCCTATATGTTGTGGCAGGGCGGTGCAGCTTACACATTAGGTGAAGCAGCGTTCAAAGATCTGATCTCACCGGCTGCGGCAGTGAGCCTGGGATACCAATTCACTCCCGTCTTCGGTATGCGACTAGGTGCTTCGGGATGGCAAGCCAAGGGTGGTTGGGTGGCACCGGCACAGGTGTATGATTTTAACTATGTGGAGGGAAACCTCGACCTGGTGCTCGATCTGGCTACTCTCTTTCACGGATTCAATCCTTACCGTGCAGTGATTCCCTATCTCTTTGCAGGAGGCGGATATGCTTATGGCTTCAATAACGATGGCGCGAATGCACTTAACACGGGGGGTTACAACCTTGAGTATCTCTGGCAGGACAGCAGAGGCTTCCTCGCCGGTCGTGCGGGCCTGGGTCTCAACATCCGTATCAGCGATGCTATAGCCTTCACGCTCGAAGGAAACACCAGCATTCTCGATGATCACTTCAACTCAAAAAGAGCGGACAACCCCGACTGGCAGTTCAACGCACTGGCAGGATTCAAGATCAACCTTGGTAAGACCTACACGAGAACAGCACCTGTCTACTACGAACCGCAACCAGCACCGGCACCTGTAGCAACTCCT
>JADMKJ010000113.1:5022-18498 GCA_015478855.1 Proteiniphilum sp. | reverse complement strand
CTATATCGCGCCGCTACAACCAAATACCCTTGCTTCGATCAAGACCTGGGGGATTCAATGGGAGCTGGCCGTATAGGACTTACCCAACTGCAAAGATAAGGTTATTTTTTCAAGTAGCAAAATGATGAAATTGATTTTTACTATTCAAGCCATTTTTTTATCTTTGTGGATATAACATCTCCTGAAAAAGGAAGAGAAATAATCATAATAATATAATCATGGATATCGTTGATCGATTTATTAAATACGCCCGAATTGATACACAGTCGGACGAAAACAGTACCCAGACTCCCAGTACACAGAAACAGTTCAACCTTGCCAAGGAGGTGGAAAAAGAGGCGCTGGAGATGGGCCTGAGTGACGTTAGTCTCGATAATAACTGCTATATGATGGCCACCTTGCCGGCGAACACGAAGAAGGAGGTGCCTGTGATTGGTTTTATAGCCCATTTCGACACCAGTCCCGATATGAGTGGTGAGAACGTCAACCCGCGTATTGTGAAAGCATATGACGGGAAGGATATCTTGCTGAACGAAGCCGGCGATGTGATCATGTCACCGGTCGATTTTCCGGAACTGCTCGATCATGTTGGGGAGGACCTTATCGTTACTGATGGTCACACGCTGCTGGGTGCTGACGACAAAGCAGGAATAGCGGAGATCATGTCAGCCATGCAATTTCTTATGGATCACCCTGAAATTGAGCACGGAATGATTCGTATCGGATTTACACCCGATGAAGAGATCGGTCGCGGAGCTGATAAGTTCGATGTGGCCAAATTCGGTGCAAAATGGGCATATACAATGGATGGAAGTGAAGTGGGAGAGCTGGAATTTGAAAATTTCAATGCTGCTGCCGCCAAAATTGAGATCCAGGGACGAAATGTGCATCCCGGTTATGCGAAGAACAAAATGATCAATGCGCTCCACGTGGCCAATGAGCTCATACAGCTACTTCCTGAAAATGAGCGACCTGAAACGACCGAAGGGTATGAAGGGTTCTACCATCTGATCTCATTGAACGGGTCGGTGGATGAAGCGAACGTTTCGTTTATCATTCGTGATCACAACAGAGAGAAGTTCGAAGAGCGGAAGCGTTTGATGGAAAGCTCTGTGGCGCAGTTGAACGAGAGATACGACAATCGTCTCAAACTGGAGTTGAAAGACCAGTATTATAATATGAAGGAAAAAGTAGCGCCTGAGAAGCATATTATTGATTATGCCTTTCGTGCGATGGAAGAGGTGGGTGTAAAGCCAAATGTGAAGCCTATTCGCGGAGGCACCGACGGAGCTCGTTTGTCGTTCATGGGACTTCCATGTCCCAATATCTTCGCGGGAGGAATGAATTTCCACGGTCGGTATGAATTTTTGCCGGTACCCTCACTGAAGAAAGCATCGGAGGTAATCGTAAAAATAGCTGAGCTGGTTGCCAGAGAAGCATAACCATTAAATCAAATAATGATGAAAAAGACTCCATTTACTGACCTGCATATTGCCCTCGGAGCAAAGATGCACGAATTTGCCGGATATAACATGCCCATAGAGTATACCGGGATCATTGATGAACATCTGACGGTGGTGAATGCAGCAGGTGTTTTTGATGTATCGCACATGGGTGAATTTTGGGTGAAAGGACCACATGCCCTCGCCTTCCTGCAGCGGGTGACAAGTAATGATGTTTCAAAGTTGCAGCCGGGGAAGGCACAGTATACCTGTTTTGTGAATGAAAACGGGGGTATTGTGGATGATTTCATCATTTATCAGTATGAACAGGAGAAATACCTGCTCGTTGTCAATGCCGCGAACATTGAGAAAGACTGGGAATGGTGCGTCAGGCACAACAGCATCGGTGCCGATCTGGAGAACGCTTCCGCGCATATGGCACAACTGGCCGTGCAGGGACCAAAAGCGGCTGTAACGATGCAGAAACTGACCGATGCTGATCTTTCAGCCATACCTTATTATTCTTTTGTTACCGGGACGTTCGCCGGAGTGGACAATGTGATCATCTCCAATACCGGGTATACGGGTGCCGGTGGATTTGAACTCTATTTTTATCCTGAGCGTGGGTTGAAAATATGGAATGCACTGTTTGAAGCTGGTAAGCCTTACGGAATAAAACCTGTTGGACTGGGTGCGCGTGATACCCTGCGTCTGGAGATGGGATTCTGTCTCTATGGGAACGACCTGGATGACACTACGACCCCTCTGCAGGCAGGACTGGGGTGGATCACCAGGTTTGCCGATGACAAGCCATTTGTGGGTCGTGAAGTGCTCGAAAAGGAGAAGACTGAGGGTGTCTCCCGCAGATTAGCCTGTTTTGAGATGAAAGAGAGGGGGATTCCTCGTCACGGTTACCTGATTGTGAATGCTGAGGATGAGCCTATTGGGAACGTCACCTCGGGCACGATCTCACCTATGATGAAGATCGGAATTGGCATGGGGTATTTGAAGCCGGAATATGCCGGGTCAGGTACTGAAATATTCATTCAGGTGCGTAATAAAAAGCTGAGAGCCAACGTGATTAAACCTCCTTTCCGGAAATAAATTGAATATTCTTCTCTTATTTAATTAAAAAAAACTAATTTTGTGGCCTGAAACAGCCTGTTTCAGGCCAATTGTTACGCTAGTATCTCCTTTATGGCAAAAAAAGCGAAGATAGCTCAGAACATATTTTTTCTTCTCGGTGTGCTTGCATTGGGGATAATGGTATACAAAACCGGGATCGACACGATATTTCGGGACATCAGACAAACAGGATGGTGGTTTGTACCCATCATTGGTCTCTGGGTGATTGTGTATCTTATCAACACTTACTCATTCTATCTCATCATTCAGGATGGCAGCCCTGAAGCGCAGGAGGTGGGCTTTTTACGACTCTTCAAGTTGGTGATTAGTGGCTTTGCCATTAACTACATCACTCCTTTCGGGCTGATGGGTGGCGAACCTTACAAGATCATTGAATTGCAGCAGACACTGGGTATTCAGAAAGCGACCTCATCAGTGTTACTCTCCACGATGATGCATTTTGTCTCGCACTTCATCTTCTGGATGGTCTCCATCCCACTGCTTCTTTTTTTGGTGCCTGTACTCTCCGATGTGGTTGAGCTGGGCATGATTCTTTCCAGCAGTACCTCCTTGCTGTTGCTGCTCTGGGCTTACAGGATCTACACAAGAGGGGGAGTGGACAGAGCTATCATTTTAGGCAGCAGGTTACCGTTTATCGGAAAAAGATTGAGAGCATACAGAAATCAAAACAGGGAGAAGATTGATCAGATGGATGAGCTGATAGCCGGTCTCTACAAAAACCGAAAGAAAGATTTCATTGCTTCGTTATTGCTTGAACTTTTCTCCCGTTTTTTTCTCTGTATTGAGGTGCTGCTGATGATGCAGGCTATTGGAAATCCGATCAATTTCGGGCAGAGTGTGCTGATTGAATCGATACAATCACTTGTTGGCAATCTGCTCTTCTTTATGCCGATGCAGATGGGGTCACGTGAGGGAGGTATTGTGATAGTGTATGGAATACTCTCGATCCCGCTTGCATATGGGGTGTTCGTGAGCCTCGGCAAACGTATCCGTGAATTTTTCTGGATCCTTGTGGGGGTCGTGTTGATAAAAACAAACCGAAGCAACAAATAAGGTGCAATAAGCTGAAGATGATCAGATATATATCATCTTCCTGGTCATCCCCCCATCAATGGTAAAATTTTGTCCTGTGATGAAACTGTTCTCCCGGTCCATCAGAAACAGCACCATGCGGGCAATATCGGCAGCATTTCCCACACGTCCCGCGGGATGCTGCAGGTGATCCTCTTCTGATAACAGCTCCTGTTTCGCTTTTGAACTTTTCTTTAATGCCGACACATCAATCCATCCAGGGCTGATGCTGTTGACCCGCACATATGGGGCCAGGCTCATCGACATCGCATGGGTGAGGGAGTATATTCCCCCTTTGCTTGCAGCATAGGATTCGGTATTTGGTTCAGATTGAAAAGCTCTTGTGGAACAGATGTTCACGATGGCACCTCTGGTCTCCCTGAGGTGAGGTGCAAGTTGTCTGCTGCAGAGAAAAGTGCCGGTAAGGTTTGTGGCAATAGCACGGTTCCACTCATCGAGAGAGAGTTCTTCCATCGGTTTAAAAACTTCGTAGACGGCGTTATTTACCAGTCCGTATGCCGGGTCGAACTTCCTGACCGCTGCCCTGACAGATGAACGCACGCTCACCTCATTAGAAACATCTGTAATAAAAAATGCACAACGACGTTTGTTGAGATCAGGTCGCAGCTCTTCCATTGCTTCACTGTCAATGTCGAAGATAGAAACGAAATAGTCATTATCCAGCAGCATCTGCGATATAATACGGCCGATACCCTGGGCACCGCCGGTAACGATGACATGCTGCCTCTCTTTGCGCATACTTAAAAATTTGGTTTTATTGGCTGTAAATCTCTTTCTTCCCTGCCAGCAAGGTGTTCTTTAACAGTGACACGATGGTCATTGGTCCCACACCACCCGGAACGGGTGTGATCCAGGCACATTTGGGTGCTACCTCATCAAACAGTACATCACCAGCCAGCCTGAAGCCCGATTTGGTCTTGTCACTCGGCAGACGTGTTGTCCCCACGTCAATCACCACCGCGCCCTCTTTCACCATGTCACCCTTCAGGAACCCGGGAACACCCAGTGCGGCGATGATGATGTCTGCCTGCAGGCAGATCTCACTGATGTTTTTTGTACGGCTGTGACAGACAGTGACGGTACAGTCGCCGGGATTGCCCTTTTGCATCATCAGCACCGAGACCGGCTTCCCGACGATATTACTTCGTCCCAGCACAACACAGTGCCTGCCTTTGGTCTCAATTTTGTATCTTTTGAACAACTCTACTATCCCTGCAGGTGTGGCCGATAAGAAACAGGGCATGCCGAGCGACATACGTCCAACATTCACCGGGTGAAAACCGTCCACATCTTTGCGGTAGTCAATCGCTTCGGTAATCTTCTCTTCTGAGATATGCTGTGGCAAAGGCAGCTGTACGATAAATCCATCTATATCAGGGTCGTCGTTAAGCCTGTTGACACATGCCAGCAGTTCCGCTTCTGTTACATCCTCCTCATATCGGATCAGTGTCGACTGAAAGCCCACTTCCTCACAGCTTCTCACTTTATTGGCAACATAAGTCTCACTACCCCCGTCGTGACCTACCAAAACTGCAGCCAGATGAGGCCTTTTTCCTCCGGAAGCGATGATCTGTGACACCTCTTCTGCAATCTCCTTTTTTATTTCCGCTGCTACTGCCTTACCGTCGATTAGTTTCATCTTCTCCGCATATTTCTCATTGCCTGTTTACCACCACCTGATGTCATCATGCGCATCATCTTACGGGTTTCATCGAACTGCTTGATCAGTTTGTTCACTTCCGGGACGTTGGTGCCGCTGCCTTTTGCAATGCGGGCACGACGACTACCGTTGAGTATCTCGGGGTTAGAGCGTTCAACGGGGGTCATCGACTGAATGATCGCTTCAATACCCTTGAAGGCATCATCATCAATATCCAGATCCTTGATCTGTTTACCTACACCTGGTATCATAGATGCCAGATCTTTCAGGTTCCCCATCTTCTTTATCTGCTGGATCTGGGAGATGAAATCGTTGAAATCAAACTGGTTCTTGGCAATCTTCTTCTGCAGACGGCGTGCTTCATCCTCGTCATACTGCTCCTGCGCCTTTTCCACCAGTGAAACGATGTCACCCATACCGAGGATACGATCGGCCATACGTTCGGGATGGAACACATCTATCGCGTCCAGTTTCTCGCCCGTACCGACGAACTTGATCGGTTTGTCCACGACTGAACGGATAGAGAGGGCTGCACCACCACGTGTATCACCATCGAGCTTGGTGAGGACCACACCGTTGAAATCAAGTCGCTGGTTGAACTCTTTGGCTGTGTTGACGGCATCCTGTCCGGTCATGGCATCCACCACGAAGAGGATCTCCTGTGGATTGACCGCCTTCTTGATCGCTTCGATCTCGTTCATCATCAGCTCATCGATCGCTAAACGACCGGCGGTGTCGATGATCACCAGATCATTGCCATGCTGACGTGCATATTGAATGGCATTTTGTGCGATCTTTACCGGGTTCTTGTTTTCTTCTTCCGAATAAACCGACACGCCTATCTGCTCGCCCAGCACCTTCAGCTGCTCAATGGCAGCGGGACGATAGACGTCACCGGCTACAAGCAGTGGGTTTTTGCCCCGTTTGGCCTTGAGCATGCCGGCCAGCTTACCCGAGAAGGTGGTTTTACCCGATCCCTGTAGCCCTGACATGAGGATGACCGCCGGGCTACCCTTGATGTTGATGTCGATGGCAGTACCACCCATGAGCGTCGCCAGCTCATCGTGTACGATTTTCACCATCATCTGATCCGGCTTCACGGCATTCAGCACATCCTGTCCCAGTGCTGTCTGTTTTACCGTCTCGGTAAACTCCTTGGCGGTTTTGTAGTTCACGTCGGCATCGAGCAATGCACGGCGCACCTCCTTGAGCGTTTCGGCAACATTTATTTCGGTAATCCTGCCCTGACCCTTCAGTATCTTAAACGACCGTTCCAGTCTGTCACTTAAATTTTCAAACATAGTTATTCTGCATGTTGATTATTGAGACACAAAGATAATGAAAAAAGCAATAACCTTGTGGGATGTGTTGTATGATGCTGATATGATACCGGTTAATGAGTGTTAATGGAGGCCCTGAACTGAGGTCACTTCTGTAGAAGAACGGCACAAAACAAGTTGATGATTTGATATATCGAATATCAAATCTCTTAGTCTTTATATCATTCAAATCATTAATTAAACAATAAAATATTTATTTTTGTAAATGAATCTATTAATGCTTCCTCTACCAGTGACGCTTTTGTAGATATACCTTTACTTTTTCCGGTGAAAAATGTAAAACAGGAGAATCGTAATATGAAACAAACAATCATTCCGTTTTTTTTGATGTTGTTTACATCTCTTTCCGTTTATGCCGATGACTCCGCCTCCATCAGACCGGTAAAACTACAGTGTGAATACCTTGTAAACCCTTCAGGATTAGATGTGAAACAACCCCGTCTCAGCTGGACGCTTGATGCCACGGATGTGAAAGGATATGGTCAGAAACAGACTGCTTATCGTATTCTGGTCAGTAGTACGCTGAAGGGATTGAAAAGAAACAGTGGTGACATGTGGGACTCAGGGTGGGTGATATCGGACAATATGCAACTGATAGACTATGAAGGGAACGCTCTTTCTTCTGACCGTAGCTATTACTGGAAGGTTATTGTTAAGGATGAAAATGGGAGGGAGACAGCTCACAGCGAAATAGCAACCTGGAGCACCGGTCTCTTCTCTCCCGCTGAATGGACTGCCGGATGGATCGGCAGTGCAGCGCTGTATGATTATGCGGCATCAAGAGATTTTTGTAATATAAGTGATCCCTGGCTCCGTAAAACGGTACTGCTGGATGAGAAACCCTCAAGGGCCACGCTGTTCGTCGCTTCGATAGGATATCACGAGCTCTATGTGAACGGTAAAAAGATCGGTGATGACCTGCTCTCACCGACAGTAACTGATCACACAAAACGTGCCAGATATATCGCATATGATATCGCCGGGGAGCTAAAGCCGGGAAAAAATGTGATTGGATTGTGGCTGGGCACCTCCTGGTCTGTTTTTGCACCCTATATCACACCCGATAAACCCCGTACACCCATTGTCATTGCTCAGGCAGACCTGTATGATAAACGTGGCAGGAAAATCCTCCGAATAGAAACAGATGAAACGTGGAGAACGCACCCCAGTCCCAACAGATTGTTGGGATCGTGGGAGATGCACAATTACGGGGGTGAAATATGGGATGCCAATAAGCAGATAGAACGCTGGAGCAATGCTACGCTTGATGACTCGAGCTGGGATAATGCAACCCGCTACTCCCCCGCAGTCACCCTGTCGGCACAACGTGTGGAGCCTAACCGGCTATTTGATGAGATTGTTCCTGTGGCCATTGAAGAAAGAACTGACGGCTCCTGGCGTGTGGATATGGGGGTGAATTTTGCAGGATGGACTAATATTCACGTGAAAGGGAACCCGGGTGATACCATCCACTTTCTGTTTTCTGAAAGGGAAAAGGATGATCTTACCTTTAATATCCGTAGTGCGTATGTCGTGGGAGTGTCGGGAGAAGGGACTTTCCGGAACAAATTCAACTACAGTTCCGGCAGATGGATCACCATAAAAGGTGCAAAAGCGGCTCCCGTGAAAGAAGATATCAAAGGGTGGATGGTGCGGACCAATTACCGGGATGCAAACCGTTTTGAAAGCAGTGACCCACTGCAGAATTGGATTTATCAGACGGTGAACCGGACCTTTGAGAATCTCTCGCTCGGGGGCTACATCGTTGATTGTCCACAACGGGAACGATTTGGATATGGTGGTGATGCCCATGCCACTTCAGAAACAGGACTACTCAACTATAAGCTGGGTGCCTTCTATACAAAGTGGCTGGAGGACTGGCGGGATGTGCAGGGGACAGAGCCGATGGTGGGGGATATGAACGACCCTGCGTGGGCAAGGCAAGCGGAGGGTAGTGGCAGGTATATGGACGGAGGTATCTTGCCGCAGACAGCACCCACCTATCATGGTGGTGGTGGTCCCGCATGGGGTGGTATAGTGGTTACATTACCCTGGTTTATATACCAGTATCAGGGCGACAGGAAGGTGCTGGAGGAGAATTTCGGTATGATCAAAGGGTGGCTCTCTTTTCTGGAAAATCATGTTGAAAACAATATGCTCAAACGCTATGGGGGCAGATGGGATTTTCTGGGCGACTGGCTCTGGCCCGGTGCGACCGCACAGGGGATGAATAACTACTCAGAGGAGAACCTCTTCTTCAACAATTGCTATTGGATCAACAATCTGAAAACTGCTGCACAGATTGCCGGGGTATTAGGCAAAACAGAAGAGGCAGTGCGTTGGGAACAGCAGGCTGCGTTGTCTGCAAAGACTCTTCATGACAAATATTATCACCCTGAAGACCAAAATTATTCCGACAAGACGATGCGGAGTCTCTCTGCCGCACTGTATGGAGATATCATGCCGGCAGAGTTGCGTGCCGCGGTAATGAAAAGTCTTGAGGAGGAGATCATTGTGAACCGGAACGGACATATTGATGTGGGTATCACCGGTGGTGCCATGCTCTTTAAAGTGCTGCGCGAGGAAGGGCGTGACGACCTGATCTACTCCATGACATCACAAACAACCTACCCCGGCTGGGGATTTATGCGTGAGAATGGTGCCACCACCATCTGGGAGATGTGGGAGAAGGATCTACCCGGACATTCTTTGTTGCATAGCTCCTATCTATATCCCGGTGCATGGTATATTGATGGAGTGGCGGGGATTAGAAACAGCTCCCCCGGATTCCGATCCTTTGACATTCGGATACCTCAGCTAACTGAATCTCAGATATCATGGGCTAGGGCCGATTTTGATTCACCTGCGGGTATGATACGGTCCAGGTGGAAACGCGAAAACGGGACTACGGAACTGGACATAACCATTCCGCCCAACTGCAGTGCGACAGTTTATTTCCCGGATGAAAAGGGCAGAGTCGTTATGGAAAGCAGTGGTCATGCCACACAGGTTGCAGTAAAGGAGGGATATATACTTTTTAAAGTCGCTGCGGGAAAATACAGATTTACCAATTAGTAGAATTATCAAACATTTAATATCAATAAAATGAAACAAACGCTCAGTATAATCCTGTTGATGATGCTCATGTTAGCGGCCGGATGCGAGAACGAGAAAATTGAACTAAGCGCTCTGAAAGTGGAGATGCAGGAGAACCCCGAAGGGATAGCTACAGCGCACCCCCGTTTCTCGTGGCAGATCACTTCCGGTACTCCCGATCTGATGCAACAATCCTATCAGATACAGGTCGCCCAAACAGAGGATAATTTGAAAAGAGAACGTAATTTGCTTTGGGATTCGGGAATAGTTGAGAGCGACCTGTCGGTGCTGATCCCATACGAGGGAGCTGATCTTCTGTCGAGAGGCGAATACTATTGGCGGGTGAAAGTGATCTGTAATCATGGTGAGACAGCATGGAGTGATATCCATCACTGGAGCATGGCCCTGCTGAATATATCGGAGTGGCAGGCAGCATGGATCGGTGAGGATGCACTTTCCAACCCGGGTGAGACAGCCAGTGAAAACACCCGGCTTGCAGCCCGTTATTTGAGAAAACCGTTCATTGCGAAGAAAAGAGTGACAAGAGCCATGCTCTATATCTCGGGACTCGGGTCATATGAAGCTTACATTAATGGGGAGCGTGTGTCGGAAGATGTTTTCGGTCCCATGGTCTCCTGGTACCCCGAACGGGTTTATTACAACGTATATGATGTGACTCCCCTTCTTCAGAAAAATGAGAACCTCCTGGGGGTGAAACTGGGCAACGGCCGTTTTTTCGGCATGCGGGGAGATGACACCCAGATGTTCGGTTTACCCCGTCTGCTGGCACAGCTGGAGATTGAATACAGTGACGGATCAACCGATATGATCGTGAGCGACAACTCCTGGAGGGTGACCTCCAGGGGGCCGATTATCGCGAACAATGAGTTTGATGGTGAGGAGTATGATGCCCGTCTGGAAATGGAGAGGTGGAACAGGTCAGATTTCGATGAGCGTAACTGGGTGGAGGCTGATATCATGGATGCACCGACAGGTGAGCTTACCGCACAGTCCAACCCCAATCTGCGGGTGATGGAAGAGATTAAACCTGTTCATATAACCCGACTTGAAGAGGGTAAATATATCCTGGATATGGGACAGAACATGGTGGGGTGGTTGCGTATCAACAACCTGAAGGGAAAGAAGGATCAGCCTGTCACATTCCGGTTTGCGGAGTTGCTTAATCCTGACAGCACCCTCTATCTGGCCAATATACGCGGAGCCAGAGTGACCGATGTTTACACGCCGGCGGAAGATGGGCCATTCAGCTGGGAGCCCTCGTTCGTCTACCATGGATTCCGGTTTGTGGAGATTTCGGGTGTGGATGAACAGCCTGTGCTGACGCACTTCACCGGCAGGGTGGTCTACGACAGGATGGAGACAACAGGTCAGTTCGAGACCTCCAGCGAGATTATCAACCAGACCTTTAAAAATGCCTACTGGGGTATCCGCGGGAACTACCGCGGTATGCCAACCGATTGTCCCCAGCGCGATGAACGTCAGGGATGGCTGGGTGACCGTGCCACGGGATGCTTCGGGGAAGCGTTCATCTTTGATAATGCCCTGCTGTACAGTAAGTGGGTGCAGGATATCGAGGACTCACAAAGCCCGGAAGGAAGCATCTCCGTTGTTTCTCCCCGTTACTGGACCATCTGGCACGACGATGTGACGTGGCCGGCAGCTTATTTCTACGCGATGAAGATGCTCAGTCATCAGTATGGTGACACCGCTCCGATCAACAAGCATTATCCATCCATGAAAAGATACCTTGAGCGTATAGAGCAGGTATCCATGCAGGATTATATAGTGACCAAAGATGCCTATGGCGACTGGTGCATGCCACCCGAGAGACAGGATCTTATACATTCGCAGGATCCGGCAAGGAAGACCGCCGGAGCGGTGCTAAGCACCACCATGTATTACAGCCTGCTGGAGCTGATGGTTGAATTTGCGGAGATTTCGGGAAATCAGGCCGATATCCCCGGATTTGTATCGCTGGCAGCAAAAATAAAAGAGGCTTACAATGCGAAATATTTCAATGCCGACTCAACCCTGTATGACAACAACACCGTTACCGCCAATATCCTTTCACTTCAGCTGGGACTGGTACCCGAGGGTAGTGAAGAGAAATTGTTTGAGAATATTGTTCAAAAAACAGAGGTGGATTTTGGAGGGCATGTAAGTACCGGTGTGCTGGGCATTCAGCAGCTAATGCGGGGACTCACACAACACGGGAATGTGGATCTGGCCTACAAGATCGCGACCAACACCACCTATCCCAGCTGGGGATATATGATTGAGAAAGGAGCGACCACCATCTGGGAGCTATGGAACGGTGACACTGCCGATCCGGCCATGAACTCGGCCAACCATGTGATGTTACTCGGTGACCTGATTATCTGGTACTACGAAGATCTGGCGGGGATTAAAAACAATCCGGGAAGTGTGGCATACAAAAGATTATTGATGGAGCCCAAATTTCCGGAGGGATTATCGCATGTGACAGCATCTTATCAATCTGTTTACGGTGAGATCAAAAGTGAGTGGAAGAAGGTGGATAATACCTTCAGCTGGGATATCACTATTCCTCCAAACACGTCGGCTATCGTGAAATTACCGAAGGAAATGCATATAGTCAGGCCTGAGGTTGCAGGAGTACGCGGGGTTAATGAAACGGATGCAGCTATAGAGATAGAGATCGGTTCGGGCAGTTACCACCTCACCAGTGAGTGATTAAACGCTTAAACAGAGTCTCTGCAGCTGTAAACTTTACACCGGGTGAAGTAAGGTGAATGGTAGAAAATGACTATTTTTGTGGTATGAAACAGAAATCACTCAAATATTTCATGTATCTCTCTATTGCAGCGGCAATAGTGACGATTCTGCTGAAATCATATGCCTACTATATCACCGGCTCCATGGGTCTTTTGTCCGATGCACTTGAATCGTTTGTGAATCTGTTCGCGGCGGTATTGGCCCTTGTGATGCTCACCATATCGCAAAAGCCCGCCGATGAGGAGCATCGATTCGGACATGGCAAAGCTGAATATTTCTCCAGTGCAATTGAAGGTGCTCTCATTCTGGTGGCGGCGTTCACGATCATCTGGGCAGCAATCCCACGTATTGTGAACCCTGCACCGCTTGAGAATGTGAACACCGGCCTCTTCTTTTCACTGCTGGCCTCACTGGTGAATCTTGCAGTGGGTATGACACTTATTCATCAGGGGAAAGAGAATAAATCAATCCTGCTCGAGGCTGATGGCAGGCATTTGATGACCGATGTCTATACAACGGTGGGCGTGATCGCCGGTATTGTGATGGTGATGATTACCGGCTGGCTGATCATTGACCCTATCATTGCCATACTGGTTGCATTGAATATTATCTATACCGGCTATAAGCTGATCAGCCGTTCTGCAAGTGGTTTGATGGATGCCACCATCCCGGAAGAGGATCTGCAGAAAATTACCACCTACCTCGATTCCATAAAGGAACAGCATATTGAGTACCATTCACTGTTGACCCGTATAGCAGGACAACGAAAATTTATCTCCCTGCACCTTCTTATTCCCGGGGAGTGGACAGTGAAAAAAGGGCATGATTATGCGGATGATGTGGAAGAGACGATTATCAGCCTTTTTGATGAACCGGTAACCGTTTCCACCCATATTGAGCCGGTAGAGGATCCGGCATCGATGAG
>JADMKJ010000113.1:0-4922 GCA_015478855.1 Proteiniphilum sp. | reverse complement strand
GCAGCCTGAATGGAGGTGATCTCGGGTGTCAGCACGTTGAAGATGCTCTGAAACATGAAGTAACCGGCAAAACCGTATAACCCCTGAGTTCCCGGAAGAGCCGTCAATACAAGGAAATTACCAAACTTAGTGCTGTCTTTCTTCAACGCTCCGATAGATGCATTTCCGGCAATAGAAACGCCGTAGGCGCTGCCGATACCTGAGAGTGCAATCATTAGTCCAATGCCTATATAGGCAATTAATAAATTGATGTCCATGTTGTTAATTGTTATTTGTTTTATATTTGATATCTTTCAATGAATTGAATTCTCTTTTTTTTCTTCCGCCGCTAACCATAAAGCTCATTGCAGTGCTTACCACAGTTATCTTTTAAACGGATTGTATTTCTTCCCTCCACCTGCGAACTCAGCATTTTTATAGAACTCCACAAAGGTGAGGCGCATAGGGTGTACAATGGCGCCCAGCACAGTCATGAATATATTCATCGCATGTCCGAAGAGGAAAATGATAAGAAACACGATCGATCCGGCAATCACATTGTCCGGTTTTAACCCCAGTGCCAGGCTGTTGAAGACACTCGCGAGGATACCTCCCGAGAGTCCCAGTGCAAAGAGACGTACGTACGACAGCACATCGCCCAGCAGTCCTGTAGCCATATTGTAGGTGTCATACAACCCCAGTCCCAGGTTGAGCAGCGGGTTCTTCCCCGGTGAGTTGAAGAAGAATATCAGAATGGCTGAGAGGGCAATAATGACCATATGTATTATACCTCCCATAGCCAGCACAGCAGGGAAGAGATAAGCCACGATCACACTCAGCAGCAACAGCACCCACCCGATGGTGGAGAGCGCATGGATAAATCCGAACTGCCTGATGCGGTTGAAGACCTTCAGGAACATGCCAAACATGATCTGGATCACACCCAGAATGAGCGAGAGCGCGAACATCTGCTGGTTGTCGAAATAGACCTGCTCTTTCATATCCCGGAAAAAGGGAATATTCAGGTCGTAAATGTTGAATCCGAAAAATCCGCCGGTAAGCAGACCACACACAGTGGCGGAAGCACCCAGGATCTGCACAAGCCTGAGCATACCGCGCATGGTCTTTCCCAGCTTCTCTTTCATAAAGATCGATGCCAGCGTTGCTCCAACAAACAGAAAGACACCATAGCCTATGTCTCCGAGTGCCAGCCCGAAGAAGATCATAAAGAAAGGTGCGAAATAGGGCGTCAGGTCTATCTCATTGTATTTGGGTAGCATATATAACTCAGCGATGGGTTCAAAGAGACGTGTAAACCTGTTGTTCGCGAACTTGATAGGTACATCATCCTCCGGTTGCGGCTCAGCCATCTCGAAGTAGGCATTCTTAGATGCCAGATAGGTGGCTATCTCCTTCTCATTATCCACGGGAGCCCACCCCTGCAGGAGCTTCAGCTTCTCTTCCGCCATAGGTGTGGCACTATGTGCTACTCTGGTGAATATTATTTTAGTGCTCAGCTCCTTCAAAGCGGCTTCCAGGGAGGGCATATCTGCAGTGAGCTGTTTCAATGCCTGCTCCTGCTCCACTATCTTCACACGTAACGAAGCGATCAGCTTCTCCAGCTCCTCCAGGGAGATCTCAGGTCTCTTCATCTCCTCAAGATTCAGCTCATCGGCCAGATTGGCATTTTTTGAGTAGGTGACAAAATAGGTCTTCGACCCCTCTCTCGTAATGACAACGGCGTTATACAAGGTCTCCCACTCAGGGTTATAGAATCTGTCGGGAGTGCTTAATAAATTGAAATGATACCCTTCATACTCCAGTCTTTGGATGTTTTCCGGATCGAAATTACCCCAAGGGCGCAGAGCGTCGCGCTCTTTGATGCTCACCTGTAACTGTTGGTTAAGGAGTGATCTTTCATCCTCAATCTGTTCAATCAGTGCCGGTAGCTGCATTCCCCGTTCTATCTCCGGCTCATTGAGGGTGAGTGGCGACTTTTTATCGCTCACCTTCTCCAGCGTTTTCTTTGCTTCGTTCAACAGCTTCGCTTCGGAGATAAACTGATGCAGTTCATCTTCATTCAGGGTCGTGTTCTCTTTCACGACCACGTGAATCATCCCCAGCTCGCGCAGATCGTGAAGGAACTGATCATACTCCTTATGGAAGACCAGAAATGTGAATTTCTTCATTCTTGCTACCATATGCTTCCCTCCTCTTCTTTTCGTTTCTCCTGGTGAGCACGCATAATCTTCTGAGACGATTTGGAGAGGTTCTCCTCATCTTCCAGATAGCGCTTGATCTTCAGGATCGCATCTTGATAGCCGGGTATCTGCACTTTTTCGAACAGGTTCACCTTCTGTGTGGTTTTTTTTCTCGCATATTCCAGTCTTTTCAGCTTGATAGCGTTGAAATCGCGACGGATGCCGATCTCGGCCAGTCCCTCCAGTGTATTGACACCATCGAGAAACCATTTGGGACGGGTGAAGAGACTGAATGGTTTCAGTTCGAAATCAACCTTCTCCAATATGGGGAGGGCGACACCTGCAATCTTTTTCTTCGACAGATGTACATCTTTCACTCGCAGCAGGGTAGGGTCGAACTCGGTCCACATACTCACCATCTTGTCGTAAGACTGAATTCTCTTTTCAAGCTCTTGCTCCAGCAGTTCAATCTCTTTCCTGGCTTTTTTTACCTCCACACGCAGTGCCGTCTCCTTGTTCTGCAACGTTGGGAGCGACCGTATACGCATGTTCAGCTGTTTTTCCAACTGCTGGCGTGAAGTCTTGTTATATTGAAATTTGATCGCCATTATTGCCAGTACTTATCCACCAATTCTTTTTTCATGTTCACTTCCGATGGTTTGAAATGGTCGGAGAGAAATTGCCATGTTTTGTCCAGCATCTCTACCGTGTCCAGGTTCACGTCGATGGCAAGGATATATTCAGAATAGTCCCTTGCGAAGGAGAGTGTACGCAGATCATAATCGGTCAGATCGAAGCCGTTCTCCTGTTTTGTTTTCGCGTTGGCCGCATCGGCGTAGAGCCGGACTGCTGCATTCATCACCTGCGGGTGATCCTCGCGTGTCTTCGTACCCTGCACCAGCTGTTTGAGTCGTGAGAGCGACCGGAAAGGGTCCACGATCACCTTACCCACATCGCTGTCACGACGCAGGAAGAGCTGTCCCTCGGTGATATATCCCGTGTTATCGGGTACAGCATGGGTGATGTCACCACCCGAGAGGGTTGTCACAGCCACGATGGTGATGGAGCCACCTGTGGGGAACTGTGCTGCTTTCTCGTATATCTTCGCCAGGTCTGAATAGAGTGATCCCGGCATGGAATCCTTCGAGGGGATCTGATCCATACGGTTTGAAACAATCGACAAAGCGTCAGCGTAGGATGACATGTCGGTGAGCAGCACCAGCACCTTCTCATTTTTCTCTACGGCGAAGTATTCCGCCGCTGTCAGCGCCATATCGGGCACAAGCAGACGTTCGACGGCCGGGTCTTCGGTGGTGTTCATGAAGGAGATGATGCGGTCAAGTGCCCCGGCGTTGCTGAAGACATTCTTGAAAAAGAGGTAATCGTCGTTGGTCATACCCATTCCGCCCAGGATGATCTTGTCGGCCTTGGCACGCAGTGCCACGGTGGCCATCACCTGGTTGAAGGGCTGGTCGGGATCGGCAAAGAAGGGGATCTTTTGTCCCGACACCAGCGTGTTGTTCAGGTCGATGCCGGCGATGCCGGTAGCAATCAGCTCGGAGGGTTGCTTCCTTCTCACAGGGTTCACGGAGGGACCACCGATAGGACGTTCTTCTCCCTCGGGTACTGGTCCGCCGTCGATCGGGTCACCATAGGCGTTGAAAAAGCGTCCTGCCAGCTGCTCACCCACCTTGAGTGAGGGTGCCTTACCCATAAAGATCACCTCAGCGTTGGTGGGGATACCTTCGGTACCCTGGAAGATCTGCATCGTCACCTCATCACCGATGATTTTCACCACCTGCGCCAGCCTGCCGTTGACCGTAGCCAGCTCATCGTAACCTATGTTGGTCGCCCTCACCGAGCAGGTGGCCTTGGTGATCTGGGTTATTTGTGTATATATTTTCTGAAATGCTTTTGCCATTCTTAAACGATTTAATATTTAACGATTTAACGATTTAGCGATTCAACGATTCAACGATTTAATGATTCAACGATTCAACGATTTAATGATTCAACGATTCAACGATTTAATGATGTAATGATTTAGCGATTTAGCGATTGGATGATTCATTAATTTTCTTTTTAGTGGAAGATATAATTTTTGAAAGTAATTTCGTGATACTTTGAAGTGTCAATAATAATACCGATGGTGATGGATAATTATTAAAATGATTGCAAATGAGAAGCCAGTATTCTGTTTCTTCTGCTTCCTTGGCTGCAATTTTCATTTTATGAAGAAAATCAATGGTACTTTCTGCATTTTGTGCTTCTCTAATGTTTGCTCCAATGGAAGTACCTGATTTCAACAATTGATTGGCAATGATAAATTTTTTATCAGTCTCCAACTTCTCACAATAAGATACGATCTCCAGTGCAAATTGGAAACTGACTTTTACTATTTCATTATCTTTATTCATCAAATTTTACTTGAATAATTTTCAAATCTCCAGTGCCAATCATCACATCATCGAATCATCACATCATCGAATCATCGAATCATCACTCCATCACATCATCACATCATCGAATCATCACATCATCGAATCATCACACCATCACATCATCGAATCATCACATCATCGAATCATCGAATCATCACATCATCGAATCATCACACCATCACACCATCACATCATCACATCATCGAATCATCGAATCATCACATCATCGAATCATCACTCCATCACATCATCACATCATCACATCATCGAATCATCACACCATCACATCATCGAATCATCA
>JADMKJ010000112.1 GCA_015478855.1 Proteiniphilum sp. | reverse complement strand
ACCAGCGGCACAGCGGGTATCAGAACGCATGTGCTGAACATCCTTTTCAGGATGAGAACGCTGCCGGATGATGGGAAGATGAGGCTGGTGATCAATATCCTCGATACACATCATGATAGGCCTCCCTATTTTAAGGTGACACTCAACGGCCATTCATGGAAGTATAAGCTGCCAAAGGGTGGGGGTGGCGTTTCGCTCACAGGTGATTACGACGGGTGCATCCCCCACACCCTAGTGATCCCCCTGGAGAACGGGTTGATCAGGGAGGGTGGCAATGAGCTCTCGCTCACATCGCTGGAAGGCTCATGGTTGATCTTCGATGCGATCCGCATGGAAGGGTCTGCAGATGCAGTGACAGAAGAGAGGATTGGACAGGCATATCTCCGCGGTGTGGAGACGGCACAATACCAGACTGTTGATCCTTCGTCACAGCCACTACTCATTGACCTGGAGCATCTGGAGGGAGCACCGCTGGTGGAGGTGTCACTCGATGGAGAGCGCATCCTCTCTGAGCGACTGGAACGGGGGAGGTATCTGCTGGAGGCTCCCATGCCGGCAGTGACTGCACCGCTGCAGAGCAGCTACGAGGTGATGATCGACGGCAGTGCTGTTGAGAAAGGAAAAGTGAAACGGTCACCACAGCAGCCGGTTACCCCTGCCGACTATGTAGATACACGAATGGGAGCGGCACACTCCCGATGGATGATTGCACCCGGCTCCTGGATGCCTTTCAGCATGGTAAAGCTGAGTCCCGACAACCAGAATACGGGATGGCAGGCAGGCTACGATCCCAGCTTCGAAAGCATCGGTACTTTCAGCCATATCCATGAATGGACCATGGCCGGACTGGGCATTATGCCGGTTAACGGGCCCTTGAAGACCGGGATCGGCGATCAGTCCATCTTCATGAAAGATACGACATCCTATCGCTCCTCATTCGATAAGGAGAGTGAAGTGGCGGATGTGGGTTATTATAAAGTGGATCTGAGCGATTACAACATACAGGCAGAGCTCACATCCACAACAAGGGCAGGCTTTCAGCGATATACCTACCCTGCAGGTACCGACTCGCGCGTAATGATTAACCTGATGATTCCCGCCGAATACCGGTATGAGATCCTGGAGGCTAAGATAAGCCAGGTGAATAACCGGCGTATCGAAGGGTACAGTAAGCAACAATCCAAAGGAGTATGGTCTTCTGATGCCGATCAGGACTATATCATCCATTTTGTGATTGAGTTTGATCGCGACATTCACACTTTCGGAGGCTGGATCAACAATGAGACGAAGGATGCGGAGGAACTCTATGCCGTCAAGCCGGAGAAAATGGGCTGTTTCGTGGAGTTTGACACCCGTCAGAACCGGGTGGTTCAGGTACGTTCCGGTATCTCGTTCGTGGATATGGAGGGTGCTGCAATGAACCTCGAGGCAGAAATAGCGGATCCGTACGACTGGAATTTCGATGCTGTACGTGAAAGTCACCGCGATACATGGAACGGGATTCTTTCCCGTGTAAAGGTAGGTAGTAACGATCAAAGAGAGAAGAAACGGTTCTACACCAACCTCTATCGTTCTTATTGCCGCAATACATTCAGTGATGTGGACGGCCGCTGGGTAGATCCTACCGAGGTGATCAGGCAGTTTGACGATCCCGATGCCGTGGCGTTAGGGTGTGATGCTTTCTGGAACACTTTCTGGAACCTGAACCAGCTGTGGAACCTGGTCACACCGGAGTGGTCATCGCGCTGGGTGAAATCGCAATTGGCCATGTATGACGCCAACGGATGGCTGGCGAAAGGTCCCGCCGGAATGGAGTACATCCCGGTGATGGTTGCTGAACACGAGATACCGTTGCTGGTGAGTGCTTGGCAGATGGGAATTCGGAATTTTGACGGTGAGAAACTTTTTGAGGCTGCCAAAAAGATGCAGACCACCCTTCCGCAAAGTGTAGGAAATGGTCTTGCCGGGAACAGGGATCTGGCAACCTATCTGAAGCACCACTATGTGCCGGCCGACGAGGGGCGCTTCTCCAACTCGCTGGAGTATGCCTACGACGACTGGACCCTGGCGCAGCTTGCGAAATCAATGGGTAAAGAGGATGATTACAGGGTCTTCTCAGAAAGAGGAAACTGGTGGCGGAATGCCATTGACCCGGAAACAGGCTTTGCCCGCATGCGATACAGCAACGGTGAGTGGGAGAAAGATTTCGATCCGTTCAAATCGGGGGCCAATCACCACTATGTGGAGGGTAACGCCTGGCAGCTGACCTTCTTTGTACCCCAGGATGTACCTGCACTGGTGAAGATGATTGGCAGGGAGGAGTTCATAGACCGGCTGACATGGGGATTCGAGGCAAGTGAGCCCCTGCGATACAATGCCCCGGGCGATCAATACTGGGATTACCCCGTGGTGCAGGGCAACCAGCAGTCGATGCACTTCGCCTTTCTGTTCAACTGGGCCGGTGAGCCCTGGCAGACACAGCAGTGGAGCCGCTCCATCCTTGATCGTTATTACGGGCACGACCCGGCAAACGCCTACCTGGGCGATGAGGATCAGGGACAGATGTCAGCCTGGTTCGTGATGGCTGCACTGGGACTCTTTCAAACGGACGGCGGCTGTCGTGTTGAGCCTGTTTATGAGATAGGGAGCCCCCTGTTTGAGCATGTGGTCATCGACCTGGGTGAACGATTTGGCCGCGGAACGCAGTTTGTGATCAGAGCCAAAAATGCATCCCGCTTAAATAAATATGTGCAGTCGGCACGGCTCAACGGCAAGCCACTGACCAGCTTTGTATTCCCCGCAACAGAACTTCTCCGGGGTGGAACACTGGAACTGATCATGGACAGTAAGCCAAACAGGGAATGGGGAATAAGCAAATAGCAGATTATATTCACAGTGACCCCCCCCCGGGAATACCAAAGACTAATATTCGATCTTTTCGTGATTGAAGTTTCCGATGAAGAGCTCGATGCAACTATTCCTTCTGCCACATGTTATAGCAGGTGCAGGGAACGATAACTCCCTGCACAACGAATGACCACACATCTCAAAGGAGCGTATACCGAAAAGCTTTAACAGTAGGTAGAAGAAAATATATATGATGAAATTTAATATTACAATACAGCGTGCTGCAACGATTGAAGAGATAGAGAACTACTGGCAGGATCAGGATTATATCAACCTGCTGGCACAGTTTGATTTCCCTGAAGCAGAAAGCGTTAAACCGGAGAATTTAAAGGATATGCTCAATATGGCCATTACCGATTTT
>JADMKJ010000111.1 GCA_015478855.1 Proteiniphilum sp. | reverse complement strand
AGGAGTTGCTACAGGTGCCGGTGCTGGTTGCGGTTCGTAGTAGACAGGTGCTGTTTTGGTGTAAGTCTTACCCAGGTTGATTTTGAACCCTGCCAGGGCATTGAACTGCCAGTCGGGGTTGTCTGCTCTTTTTGAGTTGAAGTGATCATCCAGAATATTGGTATTTCCTTCGAGCGTGAATGCTATTGCATCACTGATACGGATATTGAGTCCCAGACCTACACGACCGGCGAGGAATCCTCTGCTGTCCTGCCAGAGATATTCAAGGTCGTAACCACCCGTGTTAAGTGCGTTGGCGCCATCGTTATTGAAGCCATAGGCATATCCGCCTCCAGCAAAGAGATAGGGACTCACCGCACGGTAAGGATTGAATCCGTGAAAGAGGGAAGCCAGATCGAGCACCAGGTCGAGGTTACCCTGCACGTAGTTAAAATCATACACCTGCGGAGGTGCCACCCAGCCACCCTTGGCCTGCCATCCCGAAGCACCGAGGCGCATGCCGAAGACAGGTGTGAACTGGTAACCCAGGCTCACGGCTGCAGCAGGTGAGATCAGATCCTTGAACGCTGCTTCACCTAACGTGTAAGCGGCACCGCCCTGCCACAACATGTAGGCATGCGGTTTAAAAACTGTCTTGCCCTCTTCCTTGATCTCCCCAGTCTGGGAGTAGGCAACCGTTGGGATCAATGCCAATGCGATCAGGTACATAAAAAACTTTTTCATAGACTCATCATTTAAATTATGGTAATACAGTTGATAGTAATGTGTTCGCTTACGTAGTTAAGATTTTCTTTACAATATTAACAATAAACGGTGATAAATGTTTATTTACGGCATCAGAAAGTTAAATAATTGCGGAATAATTTCTCCAATATAAGTGAATGGCAAAGGTGTATCGGTTTATCTTCTACAGGCGCTCTGGTGTAGAAGCCTTCTACAATGATTCTCATTCATGGTCATGTAATAACAAAGAAGGAGGAAACAAAATGTTTCCTCCTTCTTAAAAAGATTATCGTTAAACGCTTAGCGTTTGGTCACTGTCATCGGCAGTTCAATTTCCACGTCGTTGTCGTACATGTCTTTTGCAGTCAGTACAAGTGTCGACGCTACATCTGCTGTCGGGTTGGTAGAGCCGGACTTCTGAGTCAGCGTAAATACTGTGGCACCTGCTAACGGATCGGGAGTTACATCGAAGTACTCATCCAGACCGTTTGCATTACTTACCAGTTTAGCTGAGATTACCTGCAAGCTCGCCAGGTAAGGAGCATCGAGGAATGCGTTGTACTGGCTATCGCGGGTACTTACACCGAAGATATGTGCCAGATCGAACGATTGGGTATCTCCGTACTCGATTGAAGTGCTATACGGCAGCGCAGCAGTAGCTGCAAGGCCAAGATCTGCACGGGTAGCCCAACGCCATGAGTAAGTGTGGTTGTAGATATTGCTGAATACGGTCGGGAAACCAAGGATGGTTACCTTGTAGTCAACAGTTGGTGTAGCAGTTGAGATAAGACCATAGTTGTATACTACAGAGGTAGCATGCTGTGTGGTGTTATCAACAAACGACTTATCTACTGACAGCGTACCATTTCCAGTTACCGTTACAGGTACCAGGTTTGCACCGGATACTGCAGATGCTGCAAAGATTGTCTGGTAGTTGGCGAGGAGACCTGAACCAAAGTTGAATACCTGATCCAGCGGCATTGTACCCTGAGTTGCAAGAGGTGCTGTCCAGTTGTCAGGTACAAGATAGCTGTAGTAAACACCATCGGTTGCAATCTGGTTTGTCTTCACTGAGAATCCAGCAGGTGCACCGGTAGGCAATACCTTCTTGAAGCTTACATTCAGAGTGCGGAGTACATTTCCAAGAGAATTGTTAATGGTCAGCGTACCGTTGTAAACCTTGTTGTCGGTATACTGCAGCCAGTCATTGACAGTAGCAACAGTGTAAACTTTCGTCACGTTGGCAAAGTTGGCAGTTACAGCACCAGTTCCGTCAGTGCCGAACAGAATGTTGTCGTTGGCATCAACGAAGAATACATCGAATGCAGGAGCTACAGTGTTCTGAGCTGCATCAGTTGTCCAAGTGAAGCTATTGGCGCCGGTTACAGCAGACAGGGTTACATTAACCTCGGCTGATTCAGTAGCGGTGGGTACAACTTCATTCGGGTTGAGAGCGGTAACAACTGTGTTAACAGCGTTCCAAGATGAAGACTGCGGACCAACAGCAACATAGAATGATTTACCGTCGGGGTCTACGAGTGTACCGTCATAGTTCACAACCATTACACGGAAACCAACAATATCATTCACAGCGCTGGTAGAAACAACCTTCAGATTGGCTACTTCGTCAGCTGCATAAACTTGATTCAGGCCTTCGTAACTGTAAGCAGACCATGCGTTCCATTCTGATGGTGCACTTTCGAGAGCCCAATCCTTATCTAATACTACGTAATAAGCGAAAACGTCATCAGGATTGTCAAGTTCAACAGTGAACGTTTTACCTACCTCAGCAGCAAAGAAAGGTTGAGCACGTCTATCATCAGTCGGGTCAGCAACAGTCGGTGTGGCTGTGGTATTCCATGATCCGCCATTCCATTTCTGGTCAGCAGGTGTGGTAGTACCGGTTTCGCTCAACAGATAACGGTTTTTGATGATGGCGTAAGAAGTGTTATCAACAGTAAATGCTACGTTGGGTGAATCATCATCATTGTAAATAGGATTCACAGTACCAGCAGCGATCTCAATACCGAAGTCAGAGTGAACATAACGAGCTTCAGCATCTTCGGCTTCGTCAATCGTGTTTTCGATTGCGATTTGAAAGAGATAGGGTACATTGAGATTGTCTTCTACAAGATCTGAAAGATCAGAAATATCAGCATCAGCCGGCATCTGGAAGGTTATGTTCCACAAACCTGTTACTGATGGAGCAGCACGCAAAGCAGTAGAACGTTCAGCCTTCACAGCTTTAAGGAAGGTGTTCACTTCGTTGTTTCCATCTCTTCTGATCAGATAAATCTTATCCAGCATTTTGCTAACATCCGCATTTGACGGAGAAACTTTCACTTC
This sequence comes from Proteiniphilum sp., assembly GCA_015478855.1. GTDB lineage: Bacteria > Bacteroidota > Bacteroidia > Bacteroidales > Dysgonomonadaceae > Proteiniphilum. Next base: position 259 of record JADMKJ010000111.1, on the reverse strand, counting down.
AATAGTTGATTCTGTAGCAAGCAGTCGCTGATCTTTTACAAACTGGATGGCACCAGGGAATCCCTGACCAAATGTCCAGCTTAATTTAGCAGGAGCAGTCGAGAAATTGAGAGTTCTGTCTCTATTCCAAACATCATCACCTTCATAATCGAAGCTGATTTCGGTGATCATGTTATTGATAGAGGCGAAATTCAACACGTTCAATGTAGCATCAATGTCGTCAATCTTGTCAGAGAGAGCATCGAGGTCAGCACCGGCA
>JADMKJ010000110.1 GCA_015478855.1 Proteiniphilum sp. | reverse complement strand
GCGGAGAAACCGTCTCCCTCTTGCAACAGGTCCACGTAGACAATGCGCCCTGACCTCAAGCCCCCCCGTAGGAGCGGGCCTGAACAGCCATGCCCGCGAACCCGGACGACGCAAAAGCATCGCGGGCACGGCCCGCTCCTACAAGGCCGCAAACAACACGGCTTCGGCCTCGTCGCCGCGGTGTTCCTGATCATCGTCATCGCTGGTGCCATCGCTGTGATGTGGCGACTGTCGGTTACCCAATCAACAACTAACACGCTCAGCCTCCAGCAGGCCCGTGCTTTTCAGGCCGCGCGAGCGGGGCTCGAATACGGCATCGCACGATCGCTGGCCAGCCCATCCCAGGCGTACTCGTCGTTCAACCTGGAAGGCTTCCAGGTGGTGGTCATCTATGAAAACTCGACGGTTCCGCAGGCCAGCGTGCCGGAGGAAGGCCGGGATCTGATATTCCATCGGGTGGAGGCTACCGCGACTTATGGAAGTCCCGGTGATCCGGATTATGCCTATCGACAACTGACAGCAGTGGTGGAGGGGCTATGAGTATGGAGTGGATTCTCGGGCTTGATTGGGTTTAACCAAGGCTTGGTAGTTGGCTTATGTTGACTTTTATTGGGTCAAAGCTGCAGCCTTATGCTAATAGATAAGTTGAAAACAGTGGTGAGTAAATGAAATTTATAATGAATGTTCTCACTCTGATCCTGTTGGGTATGTATATTCTTCCGTCTTATGGCGCAACTTGGTCTTTACCCCAAGGGGCAGGCGTTTTGAATACGCCCTTTTCAAGTTGTTCTTATAGTGAGGCAACTCTTACCGTGAATTGCCCTCAGATCGGCAATGAAATTGTCAACGGTAGCGGGCATGTTTTACGCATCGGGACGGGGATAACCTTAGTAGTTCAAGGGGCGTGGAATTTTTCCGGGGGCCTGCAGATCAATCCGGAAAAAAATAAAAATATTACTCTGGATTTGCGCGGGGGGGTAAATGTTAATGGGTCTGGTGTAAAGGTAAATGCAAATATAATTTCATCTTCATCTTTAAATTTGGGTAATGGTGTTAATGTTAACGGGAGTGTAAGTGTTACGCCTGGGGGGAGTTTGCAGGTAGGTGTGTCGTCAACTGTTTTTGGTGATGTTGATGTGGCTGGAAATTTCACAAATGATGGGGTTATTGATGGGGCGCTGCGTGTTTCTGGAGCTTTTACTAATAATGGAAATGGAAAGGTAACGGGAAATATTGTAGTTGGTGGTAGTGTTTCAAATAATGGAAGGGTTGAAGGCAATATAAAGGCCGAAGGTTCTGTGACTACAAATGGAGGCTCCTATACAGGGAGCATAAATGCGAAAGGCACTGTCATGAATAATGGGGAGGTTAAGAGTTATATTAATGCGCCTGTCATAGTTCAGCAGGGAGTTGTTGCGGGGAGGGCAGGGGTTATAAATGATCCTAATATTATATGTAATATAAATCAGAATGAAGGGCCATGCGGAGGAGGGGGTAATACAGTTCATCACTATGAGCTTCATTACGCAGCACAAGCACTAACCTGCGGTTCGCTGAGCGTGTCCATCAAGGCCTGCGCCAATGCGGCTTGCTCTTCAACATTATCTACTCCTTCAACACTTAGGCTAAGCCCGAACGGCGGCTGGGCCAGCAACCCCATCACTTTTACCGGTACTACTACTGCCACGCTGGTGGTGCGATCACCCGGCGAAATTACCCTGGGTGTCGGTTCTGCTTCGCCTGCGGCCAGCAGTGGTCTGGTGTGCAGTACCAGCGGTTGCAAGGTGATGTTTCATGACAGCGGGTTCCTAGTCGATGTGCCAGATTTCATATCAGGTGACTCGACTAAGGTGACCATTCAGGCTGTAAAGGCGGATAAAGATGATCCGCAGAAATGCTCTCCAGCTTTCGATAGTGGAACCCGAATTTTGAGCTTTTGGTCGAGTTACCAAGACCCTGGCGAGGAGCAGCAGGTTGGCAATCAATCTGTTTCCATTGATGGAACTGTCATAGGGAAAGCTTATGAAACAGCAACTCCTATAGGCATCAAATTTATTGGTGATGCGACAGCCGAATTGAGTGCCCTTACATACCCGGATGCTGGAGAAATGGCCTTGCATGTAAGTTATTCAGGTGCCGGTAATGAAGGGGGGCTATCAATGAAGACGATGGAGGGACAGGGTGGTTTCATTGTGACGCCAGCCCAGCTGAAGGTGGAGGCCAGAACGATTGATGGGCAGCCGGTAATCTGTAGTGACCCAGAGGGTGATTTCGATACTGATGATTGTCGGGCATTCGTTGCTGCAGGAGACGGCTTTAGTTTGCATGTCACAGCCTTGAATAGAGTGGGTAATGAGACCCCTAATTTTGAATATGACGAAATGAATGTGGAGGTCGTGCCTACAGATATTCATCCAAGCGGAGGGGCTGCTGTACTTAGCCCGTCTAAATATGTCCATGGCTTAAATAATAAGAACACCTTCCCCTCCAAGCCTATGGTAAATGAAGTGGGTGTGATGAAGTTTCGAGCGACTGCGGAGAATTATTTGAAGGATAATAATCAAGTGGTGGGAACCAGTGACTGGGTTGGCCGTTTTTTCCCTGCTTGGCTAGAACTTGGCGAAAAGCCCAAGCAGAGTGTTGGCTGTCTACTCCCGCCATCTGAAACATCTGAAGTAAGCGGATTTACATACCAAGGACAGACTGCTTTCCTCACGGATAAACTGGAGGTGCGGGGCTTTAACAGAAGTGGTGACCAGACACAGAACTACAAGGGGGATTTTTGGCGCTTTCTTGAGGATAGTGAGTTGGATTATCAGTTTTACCAAGAATTCTCCAGTCCTGTGGTAGACCAGCCGTCTGCAATTGCTGGCCGGGTCAAAGACATGCCGATATTTACGGCAACACCTGAAAATTCTGCCTTCGTGCCCAGTGGTGACTACAGCTTTACCCGGCCATCCACTCCAACTTCGCTCGATAACCCTTTCAGCCTGAAAATGGTCATATGGAACTGGCATGACCGGGACGGTGTGTACTTCAAGCGTGACGATGATCAACCAGAAGATGAAAGAGGCTTTGAGCCTACCGTACCTATGCCGGTTGTAGCTCTGATCGGTGATAGTGAATTTCGCCTTGGAAGGGTTCGTAGTGAGAACCTAATCGTTCCACACGGCAACAGTGCTCAAGCCCCGATAGTGCTGGAGCACTGGAGAGATACGGCTTGGCAGCGAGATGTTGATAACGGCTGTACTTTACTTGCTCCTCCGGCGGACAGCACCGAACGAGTTAGCTTTGATTTTGGCCTGACTGGCGCAGATGTTGATGAGGCGGAGGAATGGAACCAGTCCTATTTGCAGATCACCGACGCTACG
>JADMKJ010000109.1 GCA_015478855.1 Proteiniphilum sp. | reverse complement strand
ATTGTCACCTGTTGTGTACCACTTGTTATTAATATATAATATGAGAATAACTCCGGCAGGAAACTGCCGGATAAAAACAGAGAGATAACCTTTTGCCGAAAGCACAAAGGTTATTTACTTCACCCTATCCGTATTAATCTTAAACATCCAAACGTATTAATAGCGACAAAGATAATAGGTTTTTTTGTAATGATTTTTATTTCGGTATTTTTTTTTGAATTACCTTTATCCCCATAACTCATACCTTTTCTTATGAATAAAGGCAAACTATTCTTCCGCATCCTTATCATCACGCTACCGGTTGTTTTGGTGATTATCCTGATCGCTTACTCTCAGATAGTGAAAACAACCCCTGAGACTGAGTCTCTTCCACCCGATAATGAGGGTTTTATACCGATATTTGACGGGAAGACACTCAATGACTGGGAAGGTGATTCCACCTACTGGAGGATAGAGGATGGATCGTTGGTGGGAGAGATTACGCCGTCGACGGTTCTTGAACGCAACACTTTTATCATATGGAGGGGAGGGACACCCGGTGATTTTGAACTGAAGCTGGCGTTCCGGATCTCGGCGAACGGCAACAGCGGCATCAACTACCGCAGTGAGCCGGTGGAGGGGATCTCATTTGCGCTGAGAGGCTACCAGTGCGATATCGACGGGCAGAACCATTACACCGGGCAGAACTACGAGGAACGAAAACGTACCACGCTGGCTTACCGCGGACAGATAGTCACCGTTCAACCTCCTGCAGACACGGCAGCTGCAGATCTGCTGCAAAATAATATTGAGCACAATGCATGGAAGAACGTGCAGGTGACCGGATCATTGGGTAGTCCCGATTCACTCACTACACATATCCGGCGTGACGACTGGAATGAATGTCACATTGTTGTCAGAGGCAACCGGATGCAACATTATATCAACGATATCCTGATGAGCGATGTGACCGACAATGATACCCTTCACCGCAGCCTTTCCGGCCTGATAGGGGTGCAGGTGCATGTGGGTCCTCCCATGAAGGTGGAGTACCGGAACATACGTATCAAAGAACTTAATTAGACAGGAAGACAATTCTGTTTGTACAGCCTGATCAATCTGCTTTCAGGCTTGATCATTTGCCTATCCTTCTTTCAGCACAGTTGACGGATTTGTTCGCATGGCTTGTTGTATCTGCCAGAACAATGTAGATAACGAAAGTACAGTAACAAGGAGGCCTGCCAGAACAAACAACCAACAGGAGATGGGGGTTGCATGAGCGAAGTGTTCCATATACCTGCCGATGAACCAATAGGAGAGGGGAGCAGCCACAGCAAACGATATGCCTAACAAACCTAAATATAGCTTCAACAGCAGCAGCATGACATCCTTCGCAGAAGCACCATTGATCTTACGAAGCGCAATTTCCCGTTTTCGTTGTTGCATGTCAAACAGCGAAATTGCAAACAGACCCATACAGGAAATAACTACCGCCAACAGGGCAAACAGATTATTTACATTGCTCACACGCCGGTCTTCTACATACAATTCTGCGATCTTTTCATCCAGCGTACTGTAAGAAAAACTCCTGTTCCCGTTAATCTCCCGGTACAGGTTCTTTAAAAAGGTCACCGCTTCATCTTTACGTCCAGGGATAAATCTTGCCATCAGGTAATCGTAATGATGTCCCTGTTCTTTGAAGCATATCGCAATGGGAGTTGGTGTCTTCGATAAATGACCCGTTTGAAAGTTTCGGATGATTCCTGCAATTTCGTAAGACTGAATGATTGCATCTCTCGTGAGTGATCTTTCAGGCATGATACGCTCCATTTGGATATCTGTGATATGAAACAGATCACGAGCTGCTTCATTCAGGATTAATCTCTCAGGATTATGAATATCAGTAGAGTCCCATAATCTTCCTTCGATCAGCTCAAAACCAAACATTTGCATATAGGCAGGTGACATCCCCACCAGTTTGATATTTTCATATTCATCCCCATCACTTCGCCGGAAGGGAACAGTGGCTTCCAGATCATACACCGGCTTCCCGAACAGCCAATCAGAAAAGAGCACTGATTGATTCATTTTTTGTTCTATCCTGGCCACATTCTCATCTATCAACTGCATTTTCGTTGTATAATCATTGTTGCCCATCCCACTGAAATCCCGATGCATCATCCGGCACATGATCACGTTTTCGGTTTGATATCCATGGTCTGTATGCAACATGAATCTGAGCTGTTTCACAAAGTATAACGCTGAGATCAGCAGTGTAAAAGTAACCACGTATTGCATGAACAGGAACATCCACCTCAATGGGGATCTCCCTTTACCGGAGTCTGTTATATCAGGTGATGCGTAGGAGTTGGTTGAGCGGACCCTGAACAATGGATGAATGGATAATATCAATGGAAGAATACCCAACACAACGATGGAGAAAAGAAAAATAAATGCCGTATCGATTCTCAATGATAGATCCAACCACCCGGATAGCATTTTTGATGCTACTTCTGTGAGAAACAGAGCAAGAAACAGAGCAAACAGCGTCATGGTAAGGTTTTCCATATAGATCTGCCGGAATATTTGCACTTGATTTGCCCCGAAGAACTTCTTCAGACCGAACTCTCTGCCCCTTTTGGAAAGAATGGCAGTGAACAGGTGGATATAATTGAAAATACCAATCAATAATATCAGGAATCCGGTTACCGACAAAAGATCGACGGCGAGCCTGTTTCCCTGCTCGAAAGTCGATACTGTTGCACTCAGGTTGATGTCAGGAGGGAAATTATGTCTCTCATCAAAATATAAATCCTTCAGAGGGAAAAGTTGAAATCGTGCAGTTTTAGATGCAAACTGACCAGATTCCCTGAATTCCCGTTGGTGATTGTTGATCATTGCCGGATCCGTACCGGGTTCCAGCAGTACCAGGTCGTAGGGCATTCCTCTCATGCCTGCCAGATCCTCATGAATCAATAAATCGAAATTGAGAAATGATTTGGATGATGGTTCACCCATTACTCCGACTATTGTCAATGCTCTCCCGGTAGAATGGATGATTTTCTCACCCAGGGGATTCTCCTCCCCAAATAATCTCTCTGCCAATTGTTCCGTGATAAGTGCTTCAGTGGGTATGCTCATCCGGTGAGTGCCAGAAACAACAGGATAGGGGAGAATCTTAAGAAACAGGCTGTCCGTAGCAAGCGATCGTATCATAAATTGGCTGTTTTCTTTGTTGATATGATCTTCTGCAAAACTACGGAATGTGGTATGACATTCTACAAACGGATTGTTTAACAGCTTTCCGTCGAGCGGGTCTGTTTTATCGATGATGCCCCAGAACCATGACTTGCCATCCACCTCTTCCATGGTCATGATATAGGTTCTGTCAATATCCGTGGCGA
>JADMKJ010000108.1:3894-19432 GCA_015478855.1 Proteiniphilum sp. | reverse complement strand
GGCATCATCTCCTTCAACTACACCTCTCCCGATCCGGATGATGCATACGTGATCAGCAACCTCGGGAGTGATAAGACAGCCGTTCAGCTCTACGACCTGAAAGAGAACAGGGTGATCAGTGAGATCTTCTCCCATCCGGAATATGATCTATCCGACATGGGGATGTCCCGCAAACGAAACTATGAGATCGACTATTTCAGTTACCAGGGTGAGAAAACGGAGATGGTGCCGGTGAGTGATCTTTATAAAAAGATCGATGCCGGGGTCAGAGAACAGTTTCCCGGGAAGATATACGGCGTAGTCGATCATGATGATGAGGAGAACAGCTTCCTGGTTGTTGTACAGAGCGACAAGCTCTATGGTACTTACTACGAATACAGTGTCAACAGTGGTGAGTTCAAACTGCTCTACGACCTGATGCCACAACTCAAAGCGGAGGATATGGCGGAGATGCGCCCTATCAGCTTCCGGAGTCGCGATGGCTTGATCATTCACGGTTACATCACTCTCCCCGGAGAGGCGCTGCAGGGAAAGAAGGTGCCCCTGATTGTCAACCCGCATGGCGGTCCTCAGGGCATTCGTGATTCATGGGGGTTCAACCCCGAGACACAGCTTTTCGCCAGCCGCGGGTATGCCACCCTGCAGGTCAACTTCCGCATTTCGGGCGGATATGGCAAGGAGTTTCTGCGTGCCGGCTTTAAACAGGTCGGGCGAAAGGTGATGGATGATCTGGAGGATGGTGTGCGCTATGCCATCGACCAGGGATGGGTCGACGAGGATAAGATCGCGATCTACGGCGGCAGTCACGGCGGTTATGCCACCCTGATGGGGATGGTGAAGACACCCGATCTCTACATCTGTGGTGTGGATTATGTGGGCATCTCCAGCATCGAGACTTTCTTTGACTCTTTCCCTGAATACTGGAAACCGCTTACAGAGATGGTGAAGGAGATATGGTATGACCTGGATGATCCGGCAGAGCTGGCGATCGCCCGCGAGGTGTCGCCCATCTATCAAACCGACAAGATTGTCAGGCCGGTCTACGTGGTGCAGGGCGCCAACGACCCGCGGGTAAACATCAACGAATCGGATCAGATCGTGACAGCACTGCGAGGGAAAGGCCTCTATGTACCCTATATGGTGAAATACAATGAAGGACACGGTTTCTTTCGTGAAGAGAACAGGATGGACTTCTACAGTTCCATGCTGGGATTCCTGGCGAAGTACCTGAAATAAAAGACGGTGGCTTCATGCTAGCGCACGAAGCCACTGTAAAAGCTTGTTGGAACCCGTGAAGAGTCGGTTTGTCCGATAAAGATTACATCCGGTCCGGCACGTCGATACCAAAGAGCGACATCCCCTTCTTCACTGTCAGTGCGACATTTTGGGAGAGCACCAATCTGAATTCACGCAGGGAGGTGTTCTCCTCTTTTAATATGGAGTATTCGTGATAGAACTGGTTGTACTCCTTCACCAGCTCATAGACATAGTTGGCAATGAGGGATACATTGTACTCCGCTCCGGCCTGCTTCACCACCGTTTCAAACTCAGCCAGAAGCTGCACCAGCCCCTCCTCTTTCTCTGAGAGCGGGATCGTCTGCTCCAGCTTCTCCGGTAGGGCAATTCCCTGATCGCCTGCCTTGCGAAGGACAGACTGTATGCGGGCGTGGGTGTACTGGATAAAAGGACCGGTGTTACCGTTGAAGTCGATGGATTCTTTCGGATTGAAGGTCATGTTCTTCTTTGGATCCACTTTCAGGATGAAGTACTTGAGCGCTCCCATGCCCACCATGCGGGAGATAGCCTCTGCCTCCTCGGCAGAGACATCATCTAGCTTACCCAGCTCCTTAGAAGTTTCACGGGCAGTGTCTATCATCTCAACCATCAGGTCGTCGGCATCGACCACCGTCCCCTCACGCGATTTCATCTTACCCTCGGGCAGCTCCACCATCCCGTAGGAGAAGTGGACCAGTCCTTTCCCGAACCCGTAGCCGAGCATGTCGAGTAGGATGGAGAGCACCTGGAAATGGTAGTTCTGTTCGTTACCTACCACGTAGATCATCGTGTTGATGGGATAATCATCGAACCGCAGCCGGGCAGTACCTATGTCCTGGGTCATGTAGACCGAGGTGCCGTCGGAACGGAGTAGCAGCTTGTGATCCAGCCCGTAGGGAGTGAGGTCTGCCCAGACAGACCCATCCTCTTTACGGTAAAAAAGTCCCTCTTCCACTCCCCGCAGTACCTCCTCCTTACCGGAGAGGTAGGTCTGTGATTCATAGTATATCTTATCGAAGGTGACACCCATCTCACTGTAAGTCTCATCGAAGCCGGCATAAACCCAACCGTTCATCATCTTCCAGAGGTTGACAGTGGCGGCATCATGTGCCTCCCACCTGAGAAGCATCTCGCGTGCCTCCTTCATCAGGGACGACTGCTCCTCAGCCTCCTCTTTGGTGAGACCTTTCGCCTGCAGTGCTGCCAGCTCTTCTTTGTACTTTTTGTCGAACAGCACGTAGTAATCACCTGTCAGGTGGTCTCCCTTCCTGCCGGTTGATTCGGGCGTCTCGCCCTCGCCCCACTTCTGCCAGGCGAGCATCGACTTGCAAATGTGGATACCCCTGTCGTTCACGATATTGGTTTTCACCACCCGTCTGCCATTGGCTTTCAGCAGCTCACTGAGGGCGTGTCCCAACAGGTTGTTTCGTACATGTCCCAGGTGCAGCGGTTTGTTGGTGTTGGGCGATGAATACTCCACCATGAAGAGGGGGGCATCCTCCGTTACCGGTGTGAAGCCATATTCAGGTGTTGTGTTGATCTGTTCCAGCAAGCTCACCCATACCGTTGGTGCGATGCTCAGGTTAAGGAAACCTTTGATCACGTTGTAACCGGAGATCAGGGGTGAGTGAGCAGCCAGCCAGCCACCAATCTCCTCAGCCGTCTGCACGGGATTTTTCATTGAGATCTTAAGCAGTGGAAAGGTGACCAGGGTATAGTGTCCCCTGAAATCTTTCTTTGTCTTCTGCAGTGTGATCTCTGATGCACCTGCATCTGCCATGTATAATTCTTTGATTGCGCAGGTGATGGCCTCCTGCAGTACCTGTTCTATGTTCATATGTTGAAGTTGCTGATTGATTGCGCAAAGGTAAGAAAATTGGTTGAATGTGCTATCAAAGAGATTGATTTATAGCTTACACACACGCTGCACGATATCCTCTATCACCAGTCCCGAGAGGGTGAAGCCGAAGATGGCTGTCACCTGCACCAGGGTGCCGTTCGTGCGTGCTTTGCGGAAGCTGCCCTGTTCATCTGTATATTCCGGTGTCTCCTCTCCCCTGTTCTCCAGCAGCTCTTCGCTGTAGACACACTCTATACGCTTGTGCGGCTTTTCTCCTTTCCGCATCTGCTGACGCAGTGCCGCTGCCAGCTTGCAGCCACGCACATTCCAGAACTCGGCTACCCTTATCTGCCGCATATCCATCCTGAGCGCCGCCCCCATTGAGGAGAAGACGGTTGCTTTTGTTTTGGAGGCGGTAAGGAGCAGGTGCATCTTGTGTGCGAATGAGTCGATCGCATCTATAATATAATCATACCGCTCCAGATGAAATGAATCGGAGGAGGAAGCACTGTAGATTTCCGGGATTATCGTGATCTCCGCATGGGGGTTGATCTCGGACAACCTGCTTTTTAACACATTCACTTTCAGTTCTCCTATCGTCCGGGTGGTTGCCGGCAGCTGACGGTTGCTGTTCGCCGCCGCCACCCTGTCGGAATCGACCAGGGTGAGGTGCATGATCCCGCTGCGGATAAGCCCTTCGGCGCACCAGCTCCCCACGCCGCCCACGCCAAACAGGATCACCCTGCTGGCCGCTACTGAGTGCATTGCCTCACTGCCTATAAGCAGCTCAGTGCGGGCAAAAAGTTCCTTGTACTCCATCGTTATTATATTACAATCACCTGTCTGATACGAAGGGGGAAGAATCATCCTTCTGTAATCTGGCTGCAAAAGTAATATAAATAGCCGGGAATAACATCTGTTTCTGTATTGCCCGGATGTTAATGAGATGAAAAATTTTTTCCCCCGACATCGGTACTGCCACAAAAAAAGGTGACATCACGTTGTGAATCACCTTTCATCTAAAGATAAGATAACTATCCGTTAATAGTACGTATCGTTTTTAGGCTCGAAGTAAGCCTGCGGATGGAGGCAGGTGGGGCAGTTCTTAGGCGGTTTCTTACCGGTGAACACATATCCGCAATGACGGCACATCCACTCAATATCTGCTTCACGGGAGAAGACTGTTCCTTCGTTCACCCGTTCAAGCAGCTTCAGGTAGCGTTCTTCGTGAATGGCTTCCGCTTTGGCAATCATGCGGTACATCGTGGCTATCTCCTTGAATCCCTCCTCCTCTGCCACAGCGGCAAATTGGGGATAAAGGTCTGTCCACTCTTCGTTCTCTCCATCGGCAGCTTCCTTCAGGTTCTCAGCCGTGGTGCCGATCTTGCCGGCAGGGTAGGATGCTGTGATCTCCACCATGCCTCCCTCGAGATACTTGAACATGCGCTTGGCGTGTGTCATCTCCTGGTCGGCTGTCTCCTGAAAAATAGCGGAGATCTGCTCAAATCCCTCTTTCTTAGCCGCTTTCGCATAAAATGTATAGCGCATTCTGGCTTGTGATTCCCCTGCGAAAGATTTAAGCAGGTTTAGTTCGGTTTGGGTTCCTTTGATACTCTTCATAATTAATATTTTAACTGTTCAGTTGTTTAATTCTGATTAACCTTTCACATGCTCATAATATTTGGGTCGACACAGCTGAAGATGAGACCTATAAATATTTTGTGGGGACCTATTGACCTCGAAGAACGTAAAAAGAGCAGCTGTTTGAATGTGCGCGATAAGCTAAATGGGCAAAACCAAGCTTGCTTGAGCTTTGCCATAGCGAGCGAATATCTAACGTAAGTGAACGTAGCAAGTTCTGCTCTTTTAGTGAATGAGGTCAAACATGGGTCACAAAACATTGTAAGTCGAGAATTTAGCTGTATTACGTTGCATACGAAACTTGAATTTCTGATTAACCACAAAAGTAATCATTTTCCGGAATCATATAAAATCAAACAGCTCACAGAAAGCTATTTAAAACCTTTCTAAATTGATTTCTCACTTAATTCAATCCAGCGTGAAGTTTTTTCATCAATCAGCTTCATGATTTCCGAAAAACGGCTCGATTGCTGCATCAGTTCATTTGCAGGAAGATTGCCCGAGGAGAGTGCATCATTGATTGTGTTTTTTTCAGATTCAAGCTGTTCTATCTCCTTTTCCAGTGATTCAAACTCCCGTTTCTCTTTGAAGGTGAGCTTTGATTTATCCTCTTTTTTTGACGGACCCTGCTCGGGCAGAGCTTTGGTTGTTTTGATCTCCTCTGCCTGTTTCCGCTCCTGGATCTCCTTCCTCTCCTCTATCTGTTTCCACTCGCGGTACTGCGTGTAGTTACCAGGAAAATCCTGTATACGGGCTTCACCATGAAACACCAACAGATGATCCACCACCTTGTCCATAAAGAAACGGTCGTGCGACACGACGATAAGGCAACCTTTGAAACCTTTCAGGTACTCCTCCAGTATATTGAGCGTGATAATGTCAAGATCGTTGGTCGGCTCATCCAGCACCAGGAAGTTGGGATTGGTGATCAGCACGGTGCAGAGATAAAGCCTTCGTTTCTCGCCGCCGCTGAGCTTGTAGACATAGTTATGCTGTTTCTCCGGTGCGAAGAGGAAATGTTGCAGGAACTGCGAGGCGGTGAGCCTGTTACCGTTACCCATATCAATCACTTCGGCAATCTGCTGTACCACATCGATCACCTTCATCTGTTCGTTGAACTGCAGTCCATCCTGACTGTAGTAGCCGAAGTGAACCGTTTCACCTATATCGAAGCTGCCACTGTCGGGCTTCACCTCTTCCAGCAGCATCTTCACGAAGGTCGATTTACCGGTGCCGTTATTTCCCACGATGCCCATCTTTTCGTAACGTGTGAAGATATAGTTGAAATCTTCGGTGATGACGACATCGCCAAACCGTTTGCTTACATGCTTCGCTTCAAAAATCTTGTTGCCTATATAGGCACCTTTGGCTTGCAGACGGATGTTCCCTCCATCCTCCTTCTGTGCTGTTTTTTCCTCCAGAGTATAAAAGGCATCGATGCGTGACTTTGATTTTGTGCCGCGGGCACGCGGTTGGCGGCGCATCCACTCCAGCTCCTTGCGCATCAGGTTCCTGGCCCTGTCCATCTCCGTATTCTGCGTCATCACCCTCTCCTCCCGCTTCTCCAGGTAGTAGGAGAAATTGCCCTTGTAGGAGAAGAGCTGTTTTTCATCAATCTCCAGTATCTGCGTGCATATACGGTCGAGGAAGTACCTGTCATGTGTCACCATCAGCAGGCTCATCCTGTTGCGGGTGAGGTGACCCTCCAGCCACTCCACCATCTCCAGGTCAAGGTGGTTGGTAGGCTCATCCATGATCACCAGCTCCGGCTCACTGATCAGCACGTTGGCCAGTGCTACACGCTTCACCTGTCCCCCGGAGAGCTCACCGGTCTTCTGATGAAAATCGGTTATCTTGAGCTGCGACAGGATCTGCTTGATACGCTGTTCATAATCCCACGCATTCTGCATATCCATCTGCATAAGCACTTCGTCCAGTCCATCATGCTCTTCGGAGGAGATGATCTCTTCGTAGCGGGCTATCAGCTTCACGGTCTCATTGTCTGCGTTGAAGCATGCCTCCAGCACGGTCATCTGAGGGTCGAACTGAGGCGACTGCTCCAGGTAGGCAAACCGTATATCGTTGCGGAAGACCACTCTCCCGTCGTCATGTGACTCCTTCCCCGCAATAATGTTCAGCAGGGTTGTCTTCCCCGAACCGTTCCTGGCGATCAGCCCGATCTTATCACCCTCGGCGATGCCGAAAGAGATGTCGCTGAAGAGCAGCTGGTCGCCGAAACTTTTGGTGAGTGAGTCTATTTGCAGGAGAGGATGCGCCATATTCTTTTTGTTTGAGGGCAAAAGTACAAAAAACAATTGATTTCTCTTACCTTGTCGTGAAGCAGCAGGCTTCTCAAAATTTCCATCTCAGGTAGAGATAGAGATCCGTTCTGCTCTTTCCGTCGATCTGTTCAGTGCCGCTGCCGATGGTATCACGGTTGAGGTAGTGGGTATGCCCGGCTTTGAATGAAAGAGAGAGAGATGGGTGGATTTCATATTTTGCGGAGAGTGCCAGACGCACTCCTTTCCCGTAGAAGGAGGGCATATAGAACGAGTTAAGAAGATTTCGTTCGTAGGAGTAGAGTCGTGCATCATAGCTGTCTGCATTGAAAAAAGCAAGGTAAACATCTGTCGTGATCTTCTCACTGCCGCGGTAGCCAATATTCTGCGAAAGCATCCATCCCTTCACAGCAGGAAAAGGTTTTTCCTTGTAGTGTGCTATGTCGCCAGTAGTGCGGAAGGTCCAGCCCTCCGGCAGTGTGTGTGAAAGGCGAAGACGGAATTTATGTGTGGCATAGGGCAGGACCGATGTGGACCGCTCATCGGGATAGCGCATGTTTTTCTCTTTTCGTTTATACTTATAACGTATATCCATCGCACTGTTACGTGTGAAGGAATATGTTCCCAGGAAATAGTAGTCCAGCGCTTTTGAAGGCTTATCCACCCCATATTTCAGCCATGGAAAACGCACAAAATCGATATAGCTGTTCACAGTGAACCGGGCGAAGGGAGTGAAGAGTGTGCCAAAGAAAAGACCCCGTTCATTGCGTATGCTGCTCCCTTCGGAGAAGGCCTCTGCATGGAGGGCATTGAATGAGATGGGATATTGACGGTATAACAGCGTAAAGGAGAGTCCCGAGGATGGACGGTACTGTGCCATGTTGATGGTGGCCACAGCTCCGTTTTTTGAGATTGCCGTCTCTCCCGCGAGAATCAACCCCGGAAGCTGGTATGAGTAATCGATGCCGGCATTCAGGTTTGCCGAGTCTCTCAGGTTGTAAAGATTATACCCCTGCTGTGTGGGGACGTACATTCGGTTGTATTTGTGGTATAATCCGCTCACTCCCAACTGAAAACGATGTTTACGGTAGTTGACGTTGCCGCCAAGCACCTGCTCCCGGGTGTTCTTTTTCTTCTCCAGTTCCAACAGCGTGCGATGGAGACCATCTGTCTTGTAAGAGGTGAATTGCCCATTGTCAGTGAGGTTGGTGTCGATACGCCTGTTGGAGTAAAAGGAGGTGACGGAGACGTTTCCGATGCCTATGACTACCGCCGCACCCCTGAAGAAACCTGTCTCGGCCGTGGAGAAATGTCGTTTGGGCTGCAATGTGCGGCGGGCGATATTATCGGCACTCCACGCTTTACTCACCATGAAATCGTTGTTCAGTACCAGTCCCTGACCGAAAGAGAGCCTGTAATCGCCCAGGGCCAATGTCTTCAATAAGCCTATGTCACGAACGATAAGATGCATTCCGTAATGATCGTACCCCCTGGAATATCCTTTTTTAAGGAAGGGCTCACCCGCATCTTTCTCGGCTGTGAATCCCATCTCTATGCTTTTGCCATAGCGGAATGAATAACGCAGTGAATGATAGAAATCCTCACCCCGGTATTTGCGGTTGGGGTAGCGTTCCAGGATGCTGTCGGAGAAATCTCCGTATCCGGCACGCGGAGTGAGCGTTTTGTCCAGTCGGAACTGCAGCTCATGTTGTCCTCTCCTGAGCATCTCAGCAATCTTTACCTCAGCCTCACCTCGATCAGTCACTTCCGCATAGAAGAAAGGAAGTATCCTCTCCACGGTCTGAATATCCAGATGAGGTACATTCCTCAACTCAAAAACGGTATAAATGGGTCTGTTTTTCTCCAGAAAAGTGGTGATTGCCGTGATCTCCTCCATCGACAGCAGGGGAAAACGCTCCAGCTCAGCGCGCGTAACCCTGTTCAGGTTCATGGGGTTGTTCTCCAGCTGAAGCAACTCCTGGTACATGATATCCACGGCCGCCCGGTTCATCTCCTCATCTTCGGCAAGCTGCTCTATAAACACGCGCCAGTTTGCATCCTGAGCAACCATATCAGTCATAAAACCGAAAAGGAGGAAACAGAGAAGAGGTGTCAGAAACTGTTTCATGATCTCTGTTTTGTTTTGCAAAAAGTGATCAACACAAAAATAAGTATAATAATTCTTATCCACAAATATGTGAGTATAAAACAGATATCAGATTTAAGAATGATCTTTTTTTGTATCTTTGCCCCTGTTTTAACTATATGGAGCGTATGAACAGTGTAACCAAGGCTATGTTGGCCCTCTTGCTATTGCTGGCGTCTTGCCGGGGGGGAGTGAAGAAGAGCGGAGAGGGGCATGATTTCCCTCAGATAATCGAGCAGGATACCCTTCGTGTGCTGACACTCAATACCTCCACCTCCTATTTCATCTTCCGCGATCAGCCGATGGGTTATCATTACGATCTCATACGCGAATTCTGCCGTGAGCATGAACTTGTGCCGGAGATCATCGTAGCCGGAAACACGGCAGGCATGCTGGACATGTTGCAGCGCGGTGAGGGTGATATGATTGCTTACAATATGCCTGTGACCAATGCACTGAGGGATTCAGTGCTCTACTGCGGGCTGCAGCAGATTTCCCACCAGGTGCTGGTGCAACGTGCTTTAAGAGGTGACACCCTTGTCACTGATGTGACCGGCCTTATTGGTAAAAAGGTGACTGTGACAGAGGGCTCCAGATACCATGACAGGATCGTTAACCTCAACAATGAGCTCGGCGGAGGCATTCTTGTAGATATCACCTACGAAGACACCATCGTGACAGAAGATCTGATCCGCATGGTGTCACGCGGTGAGATTGACTATACGATTGCCGATGATAATCTTGCCAAGCTCAACCAAACCTATTTCAGGAACCTCGATGTGGATATGCAGGTGAGCTTCGACCAGCGCTCCTCGTGGGTGGTGAGAAGAGATATGCCGCTGCTGGCCGACTCACTCAACAGCTGGTTTGAGAACAAAACGGATGAGCCTGTATTCTTACGTATCATCAAGCGTTATTTTGAAGAGACCAAGGGATATCTTGAGAGTGACAGACCCTCCTATAGTGACATTCTGGGACCAGGAGTGATTTCTCCATTCGATCCTTTTTTCAAACAACAGGGAAGGCGCCTCGGCATCGACTGGCGTCTGCTTGCATCGCTCTCTTATCAGGAATCCACCTTCCAGACGGAGGGGCAGTCGTGGGCAGGTGCCATCGGGCTGATGGGGCTGATGCCGGCAACAGCTGCCTCTCTGGGTGTCACCGGGGATCATCTCTACGACCCGGAGATGAACATACGTGCGGGGGCTGAATACCTGAAACAGCTGCTCAACATCTTCGGCACGATCGAAGATGATGCCGAGCGACTAAAGATCTCGCTGGCGGCCTACAACGGGGGAATAGGGCATGTGTCCGATGCCAGGGCCCTGGCAGAGAAGTATGAAGCAGACAAGAATGTGTGGGAAGGCAATGTGGAGAAATTCATCCAGCTGAAGCGGCTGGAGCAATATTATACCGATCCGGTATGCAGGAACGGTTATTTCAGGGGTGATGAAACCATTAATTATGTGCGTAAGGTGATCAGCAGATGGGAGCTTTATAAAGAGAAGGTGAAAGAATAAGAGTTCTCTTTAACGATGAATAAAAAAATCATTATCTTTGTGACTGTGTCAACATTGAACGAAGGGTTAAGGCTCAAAGAGGAAATCAAAAGAATTCTAACAAAATGTCAGTTACAATTAACAAAGTCATTACAAAAGATGATTTGAGAAAATTCATCCAGTTTGGTATAGATCTTTACCAGGGCAATGAATATTTTGTTCCGCCATTGATTTACGATGAGCGTACCACGCTCAGCAGAACAAAGAATCCGGCGTTCGATCACTGTGACGGCGATTTTTTTATGGCCTTGCGTGATAATATCATTGTCGGCAGGATAGGTGTCATCATCAATCATAAAGCGAACGAGATATGGAATGAGCGGAATGTACGTTTCGGCTTTGTCGATTTTATCGATGACAACGAGGTGGTTGATACGCTTTTCGGTGCAGCTGAAAGCTGGGCACGCTCCAGGGGGATGGAGACGATTCACGGACCACTCGGTTTCACCGATCTGGATCATGAAGGAATGCTGGTGGAAGGATTCGACCAGATCAGTACCCTCTCCACCATCTATAACTATCCCTACTATGTGGATCATATGGAACGTCTTGGGTATGTAAAGGATCAGGATTGGGTGGAGTTTCTCATCACCATTCCCAAAGAGACACCCGAGCGGTTTGAGCGTGCGGTGGAGATAGTGAAGAAACGCTCCGGCCTGGTGGTGAAGCACCTGCAGAACAAAAATGATGTCTATCCATACGCCAGAGAGATCTTCAGGCTTATCAACCGCGCCTATAAAGATCTTTATGGATTTGTTGAGCTGACGGAGAAACAGATAGACTTCTATGTAGATATGTATATCCCGATGCTGCGACTCGAGTTCCTCACCCTTGTGATACGGCAGGAAGATAATAAGCTGGTGGGTATGGCCATCGGGTTGCCCAGCCTCGCAAAGGCACTGCAGAAAGCTAAAGGACGTTTCATCCCCACGGGATGGTATCATATCTATAAGGCACTGAAGGGCAAAGAGAATAATGTGCTGGATCTTATGTTGGTGGCTGTTGATCCCGAATACCAGGGCAAAGGAGTTAATGCATTGATATTTAGTGAATTCATCTCTTCTGCCAGCCGTTTGGGTTTTGAATATGCGGAGAGCAATCCCGAGCTGGATCTGAACCATAAAGTGAAGTCGATGTGGAACGACGTGGAAAAGAAACAAACTAAAAGGCGCAGAGCCTTTATTAAAAAACTATAGAGGAGATATAACATAACGTGAACGAGACAGAGAGAGCATTACAGATACTGCAGGACAATTATCAGGAAGAAAACATAGTTACCCTTGAGTGGCAGGAGCATATCCGCCGCCGCCCGGGGATGTATATCGGGAAGCTGGGCGATGGTACATCGTATGACGATGGTATTTACGTCCTTCTGAAAGAGGTCTTGGACAACTCCATTGATGAATACATGATGGGCTTCGGTAAAACGATCGATATTACGATCGATGAGAAGTGCGTCACCGTGCATGATCATGGGCGGGGGGTGCCTTTGGGAAAGGTGAAGGATGTCTGTTCCAA
This sequence comes from Proteiniphilum sp., assembly GCA_015478855.1. Classification (GTDB taxonomy): domain Bacteria; phylum Bacteroidota; class Bacteroidia; order Bacteroidales; family Dysgonomonadaceae; genus Proteiniphilum. The sequence continues at coordinate 7,174 of JADMKJ010000108.1, read as the reverse complement.
AATGAATACAGGTGCCAAGTACGACTCTAAGGCATTTAAGAAGTCTGTCGGCCTGAACGGCGTGGGGATCAAGGCGGTGAACGCCCTCTCCTCCGAGTTCTACATGGAGAGCTCCCGCGAGGGGCAGACAAAGAGGGTGGCTTTTCAGCAGGGGATCCTTGTGAAAGACAGCGATGTGGGACCATCGGTCAACTCCAACGGAACAAAAGTGGGATTCACACCCGATCCGGAGATCTTTGGTGAGTATCATTACCGCGATGAACATATTGAGCCGCTGCTGAAGAACTACGTGTTCCTCAATATCGGGCTGACCATCAACTTCAACGATAAGAAGTTTACATCAAAAAACGGCCTCGAGGATCTGCTGAACGAGAACCTGACCCAGGAAGAGCTCTATCCCATCATACACCTCTTTGGTGAAGATATTGAGGTGGCGATCACCCATACCAACCAATACGGAGAAGAGTACTATTCATTTGTCAACGGACAACACACATCGCAGGGAGGAACGCATCTCACCGCTTTTCGTGAAGCAACGGCCCGCGTGATCAAGGAGTTTTACAACCGCAATCTTGAGTATTCCGATATCCGCAACGGGATGGTTGCCGCCATCAGCATCAAGGTGGAAGAGCCGGTGTTTGAGTCACAGACAAAGACCAAGCTCGGTTCGAAGGAGATGTCACCCAATGGTGTTTCGGTGAGCAAGCATATCAACGATTTCCTGAAGAAGGAACTGGATAACTATCTTCACAAGCATGCCGAGACGGGAGAGGTGCTGCAGAAAAAGATTCTCGACTCGGAGAAGGAGCGTAAAGCGATCGCCGGAGTGACCAAGCTGGCACGTGAACGTGCTAAAAAATCCAACCTCCATAACAAGAAACTGCGTGATTGCCGCATCCATTACAATGATCTCAAAGGTGATCAGCAGGAGAAGTCATGCATCTTCATCACGGAGGGTGATTCTGCCAGCGGCTCCATCACCAAAAGCCGTGATCCCAACTTCCAGGCGGTGTTCAGCCTCCGTGGAAAGCCGTTGAACAGCTTTGGCCTGACCAAGAAGATTGTCTATGAGAATGAAGAGTTCAATCTGTTACAGGCGGCACTCAATATTGAGGAGAACATGGACGGGCTGCGTTATAACAAGGTGATCATCGCAACTGATGCCGATACCGACGGGATGCATATACGTCTGTTGCTGCTCACCTTCTTCCTGCAGTTCTTCCCCGATCTGATCAAGAAGGGGCATGTATATATCCTGCAGACACCTCTTTTCCGTGTACGCAACAAGAAGAAAACAGTCTATTGCTATACCGATGAAGAGCGGCAGAGTGCTATCAGGGAGTTGAACCCTTCACCCGAGATCACCCGCTTCAAAGGGTTGGGAGAGATCTCACCCGATGAGTTTCGTAACTTTATCGGAGATGATATCAGGCTCGACAGGGTGACGATGCGTAAAGAAGACCTGCTGAAAGATCTGCTCGAATTCTATATGGGTAAGAATACGCCTGAACGACAGGTTTTCATCATCGATAATCTGGTCATCGAAGAGGATGATGTAGCATAAAAAGTTGTCCGCATTCTGCGATCAGCGATCAGTTGACAGGAATTGATTTTCCGATGCCTCAGCTTATTGCCGGGGTACCCGTTTACTGCGACAGGAGTTATATGATAAGCTGTTTGAGCGAAGCGAGTTCTTATCAGATAGCCTGTAAAGTTATAACGGGTCGGCAAATAAGCTGCAGCAGAAGGAAAACCATTCGACACGCAACCTTCTGCTTCAATTAATTCAATCAAACGCAAAAAAATGAACCCCACCACATCTGAAAAGAGAACAGCCCTTTTCCCGGGCACTTTCGACCCCTTTACTATCGGTCATGAGTCACTGGTACGCAGAGGGTTATCACTGATGGACGAGATTGTCATCGCCATAGGTGTAAATGAATCAAAGAAATCTTACTTCACCCTCGAAAAACGGCTTGATATGATTCGCAAACTGTACAAAGATGAACCCCGTGTAACGGTGGAGAGCTATGATTCGCTCACGATCGATTTCGCAAAAAAAATGGGTGCACGGTACATCCTGCGTGGTATCCGGTCGGTAGTCGATTTCGAGTATGAGAAAACCATTGCCGACATGAACCGAACCATTTCGGGGATTGAAACGTTTGTATTATTTACAGAACCGGCACTCACACACATCAGCTCTACCCAGGTCAGGGAGTTACTTCGTTATGGAAGTGATGTCAGCAGCTTTATCCCGAAAGGGATGGAGTTACAATAACGCAAAAATAAATATGCAAAAACAATTATTGATTGTCCTTATAGGCGTCTTCTTTTTTTCGGGAAACATTTTTTCTCAATACAGGCCATCCCCTGATGTAATCAAGATGGATCGTACGCTACAACTTATCAATGGTCTCTATGTGGACGATGTTGATTCAAAAATGCTTGCTGAAGCTGCCATACGCGGCATGCTGAAAGAGCTTGACCCGCACTCCTCCTATCTTAACGAGGAAGAAGTACGTGCTATGAATGAGCCGCTGCAGGGCAATTTCGACGGGATAGGTATATCGTTCAACATGCTTACCGATACACTCTACGTGATGGAGGTTATTTCCGGCGGGCCATCACAGAAAGTAGGCATCATGCCGGGTGACAAGATCATCTATGTGAATGATACGCTTATTGCCGGCGTGAAGATGAACAACCAGGATGTCATCAAACGTCTTCGCGGACCCAAGGGAACGGTTGCCAACGTGAAGATTCTTCGTCGTGGTGTGGAGGGGTTGATGCAGTTCAGGATTGTCAGGGATAAGATACCCATCACCAGCATCGATGCTGCTTACATGGTCACCGGTGATATCGGATACATCCGTTTGAGCCGCTTTGGGGTCACTTCTGCCAGGGAATTCAGGCAGGCTGTGAAAGAGCTGAAGCCGCAGGGGATGAAACATCTTATATTCGACCTCACCGATAACGGAGGGGGCATCCTTCAGACAGCCAACGATATTGCCAACGAGTTCCTGGGTGACGGAAAACTGGTTGTATATACCGAAGGGAAGAATCAGCCCCGCTATACGATGGAAGCAACCGGAACGGATAATTTTGAGGGGGGAAACCTGGTAGTGCTGGTCAACGGTAACTCGGCATCGGCCAGTGAGATTCTGGCAGGGGCACTCCAGGACTGGGACAGGGCTGTGGTCGTAGGCCGCAGGACCTTTGGTAAAGGGCTGGTGCAACGCCAGCTGCCACTTACCGACGGAACCATGATCCGCCTGAC
>JADMKJ010000108.1:1422-3794 GCA_015478855.1 Proteiniphilum sp. | reverse complement strand
GGTGTGATCAACCGGCTGGCTGTGGCTGAAGTGGATCTCAACAGAACAGGGTTGGAATTGAAATATCCCGATATGCTCACCTTCGCAAATGATTTCCGGGTCTCTGACGAGATGATTGCCAGACTGAAACAGATTGCAGTCGGAGAGAGTGTGGAGTGGGATGAGGAGCAGTTTTCCACCTCGCGTGAGCTGATACTTCTTCAGATAAAAGCGTTGATGGCCCGTGATCTGTATGACACCTCGGCATTCTTTCGCATCATCAACGAAGAAAATGAGATCTTCAGGGAAGGATTAAAGATTCTCACCGATCCTGACAGGTATCACGATTTGCTCAGAGGTAGAGGCAGTAACTTCGCACAACAAAAATAGAGTGGTATGAATTTCGATTACAGTAAACTGCGTGTTGAGGAGGGGACAACAATCAACCTGAAGGATTTCTCCACCAGTGAGGATGGTGGTTTCACGAAGAAAACTGCCAGGAAAGAGATCAAAGCGAACATCAGGGAGCTGAAGAAGTTTCAGGAGATGTTCTATGCCGATGACAGGTATTCACTGCTGATCGTGCTGCAGGCACGTGATGCTGCCGGCAAGGATGGAGTGATCCGTCATGTGATGTCGGGCATCAACCCGCAGGGGTGCCGTGTACACAGCTTCAAGACACCGACAAAGAACGAGCTGGAGCATGATTACTTCTGGCGTCACTACAATGCATTGCCCCAGCGTGGCATGATCGAGATCTTCAATAGGTCGCATTATGAAAATATGCTTGCAACGAAAGTCAATCCGCAGTGGATCCTCAATGAGCGTATCCCCGGTTTTGAAACTGTCGACAAGATCGATCAGCAGTTCTGGGATGACCGCAGTGACTCTATCAATGCCATTGAGAAACATCTACACCAGAACGGCATGCGTATCCTGAAGTTTTTCCTGAATGTGTCGAAGGAGGAGCAGAAAGAACGATTCCTCTCGCGAATCGATGAGCCGGACAAAAACTGGAAGTTCAGCTCTGCCGACCTGCAGTCCCGGGCACAGTGGGATGATTATGAAAGAGCATTTGAAGAGATGCTGGAGAAAACATCCACTCATTACGCTCCCTGGTATGTGATTCCGGCTGACAAGAAGTTCTTCGCCCGTGTGGCAGTAGGTGATATCATTCTTGAGCTGTTCAAATCACTCGATCTGCACTTCCCTCCGGCCGAATCACCGGAAATGCTGATAAAAGCAAAAGAACAACTGATGCAGGAGTAAACCTATTTTTTCCTTGCTTTCAATACGGCTTCCAGGCGTGTCATCAGCCAGAAGAGGCTGAACACAGCAGCTACCAGCACTACCGGACCTATAAACTGAGGGGTCAACAGGAAATCTTTTCCCTGCAACAGATAGCCGCCGATCACCATTACTGCCATAACAGCATACATGGTACCGAAGATTGCTCCCATCTCCTTCAGCAGCGTCCCCGACTCTTTCTTCGGCTTTCTCTTCTGGGGAGTAAGTGCTTTCCGGGTCTCAATCTGATGCATGATACGAAACTTAAGGTTCTCCGGTGCCTTTTTCATCTCCGATTGCATCATCTGCCGGATGATCTTTTCCTCATTCTCTATTTTGTTCTCTTTCATTGTGATTTTGTATTGGTGATTTTGAGAAGATCTACATCTTCCGTCATTCCATCTCCTTTATCCTGGTCAGCTGAATCCCACATCCTCCACACTGTAGCATTCTGCAAGCAGCTCTTTAAACATCTTCCGTGCCCTGAAGAGCTTCACCTTCACGTTCGGCTCGTTCAGACCGGTAATTTTTGCGATCTCTTTTACAGGGTTGTCCTCCATATAATACAAGGTGAGTAAAAGTGCGTCACCCTTAGGCATCCTCTGCAAAACCTCCGAAACCACCTCTCTCCGGTCCATCTCCTCCAGATTGATCTCCAGTGTGTTCTCACCCCGGTCGTATGCATCTTCAATCCCTGTCTCCTGCATACCCATCCACATCCTGGTCTTTGTCTGCGTGATGGCCGTGTTATATACGATACGGTAGAGCCAGGTAGAGAACTTACTCTCGGAGCGAAAGGTGTGGAGGTTACGGTATGCTTTCACATAGCTCTCCTGCACGACATCTTCCGCATCCTGCATGTTGCCGCATATCCGGTGAGCGATGGTGATCGCCATATCCTGATAGGTCTCGACAAAATATGCAAACGCGGAAGTGTTCCCTGAAAGCACCTGCTGCACACGCTGATTTTCGTTCATCACAAGAATTTATTCCTGTTCTGGTTCTTCTTTTTGCTGCGCCAATGGCATTCTTTTTGTTACCGAGAAATAGACCAGATAACCTATTCCCAGGAAAAAGACCACACTGGCACCGGTCATCCAGAACTC
>JADMKJ010000108.1:0-1322 GCA_015478855.1 Proteiniphilum sp. | reverse complement strand
CCATATTCTTTGGTTTTATAAATTGTGAATAATTTGTTGTCATCCATAGGACAAGCAATCACAATCATTGGTTACAAAAATAGATAATTATTTTTTATCCACGCAATCTTATTCTGACAATCAGATTGTTAAAAACTTGTCAACAGCATCTCTTTTTTTTCATTTATAAATGCGTGTATCTAAATTCAATTGCTTTACTTTGTAGCAGATACCCCGCATATCAAAGCTCATCGAACAACGATTATTTCATTCAACAAGATGAACGAAAAAACACTGGAGAAATTGAACATCCTTGCCAATGCCGCCAAGTACGACGTATCATGTGCGTCGAGCGGCACCACGCGCAGGAATGTGAAGGGAGGTGTAGGAACAGCGACAGGTTGGGGTATCTGTCACAGCTTCACCCCTGATGGTCGCTGCATCTCACTCTTCAAGATACTGCTCACGAACCACTGTATCTACGACTGTGCCTACTGCAGCAACCGACGCAGCAATGATGTGAAGCGTACTGCCTTCACCGCAGCTGAGCTGGCTGAGCTTACCATTGAGTTTTATCGACGTAATTATATTGAAGGTCTTTTTCTCAGCTCGGGCGTGATGCGCAATCCCGACTACACCATGGAGCAGATGCTACGCGTGGTGAAACTGCTGCGTGAGCAGTACCGCTTCAATGGCTACATCCATATGAAAAGTATTCCCGGGGCAAGCAATGAACTGGTTGCTCAGGCGGGAAGATTCGCCGATCGTATGAGTGTGAACCTGGAGATACCCACTGAGGAGAACCTGAAGCTGCTGGCACCCGAGAAAAATTTTGCCGATATGTTTGCCCCGATGCGGTTCATTCAGCAGGGGATGCTTGAAAGTGCCGAGGAGCGGAAAAAATTCCGTTCTGCCCCCAGGTTTGTTCCTGCGGGTCAGAGCACACAGGTGATCATAGGTGCCACCCCTGACACTGACAAGCAGATACTCACGCTCGCCTCGGCACTCTACAGGCGACCTTCGTTCAAACGGGTCTACTACTCAGGATATATCCCGGTGAACAGGAACGACAGCCGTCTGCCGATGATTACTGCACCACCGCTGGTGCGCGAGAACCGTTTGTATCAGGCCGACTGGCTGATGCGTTTTTACGATTTCAAAGCCAGTGAGATCGTGGATGATGCGCATCCCGACCTGGATCTGGATATCGATCCCAAGCTGGGATGGGCGCTGCGCCATCCGGAATTCTTCCCCGTGGATGTGAATGAAGCACCCTATGAGATGATCCTCCGTGTGCCGGGCATCGGCGTGAAGTCGGCTAAATTGATCCTCGTCTCACGGCG
>JADMKJ010000107.1 GCA_015478855.1 Proteiniphilum sp. | reverse complement strand
AACTGACAACTGACAACTGATAACTGACAACTGATAACTGACAACTAAATAATTAATTACATGAAACGAATTCTGAGAATTGCAGGCTTTATACTATTAGGTTTTTTGGTAATATCCACCTTCGTGTTTCTCTGGCAAAAATCGCGGCCCAAGGTTGTTACCTACGAAATTGAAACAACAACTACAGGCACTATTGAAAAAAGAACCGTGGCTACCGGGAAGGTTGAACCACGTAATGAAATCCTCATCAAGCCTCAGATGTCGGGAATCATCTCGGAAATATACAAGGAAGCAGGAGAGGCTGTGCAGGCCGGAGATCTCATTGCCAAGATACAGGTTGTACCTGATATGGTGAACCTGAGCAGTGCCGAGTCGCGTGTACAGAGGGCGCAGCTGGCAGCCAGCCAGAGCCGTAGTAATTATGAGCGTGACAACAAACTGTATGAGAACGATGTGATCTCGCGGGAGGAGTTTGAGAAGGTGGAACTGCAGTACAAGAACGACCAGGAGGAGCTGCGTGCAGCCAACGACAACCTGAGCCTGGTACGTACAGGCATCACCCAGAGCTCGGCAAAGACCAGCAATACGTTGGTACGCTCCACGGTGAGCGGCACCATCCTCGATGTACCGGTCAAGGTGGGTAACTCGGTGATTCAGTCCAACAACTTCAACGACGGCACCACCGTGGCATCAGTAGCCAACCTGAGCGACATGCTCTTCGTCGGCAAGATTGATGAGACAGAAGTGGGAAAACTATCTGTCGGGATGCCAATGGAGATCACCATCGGTGCCGTGCAGGACAGGAAGATACCTGCCTCGCTGGAGTATGTATCTCCCAAGGGTGTGGAAGAATCGGGAGCCATCCTCTTTGAAATGAAAGCGGCCATGGTGCTTCCCACCGATGTCTTTATCCGTGCGGGCTACAGTGCCAACGCCGACATTATCCTCGACAAGCGCACTGACGTGCTTACCATCCCTGAGAGTGCGGTGGAGTTCAGCGGCGACTCAGCCTTCGTCTATCTTGTGAAGAACGAAAAGCCACAGGAGTTTGATCGCCACCATGTGAAGATAGGCCTGTCGGACGGCATCAATATTGAGGTGACTGAAGGATTGAAGGAGAACGATAAGATCCGGGGTGCGGAGATCATTGAAGAAAAGAAAAATTAATCATGTTATGAACAGCATCAAATATAGTATCATCATCCTGCTGACAGCCGTTACATTTTCCTCGGTGCAGGCACAACAAAACTACACGCTGATGGAGTGTATCGAGATTGCGCTGGAAAACAATCGCAATATCAAACAGCAGGATCTGAACAGGCAACAAAGGGAGATCGCTTACAGCCAGGCACGAGCCGACCTGCTGCCCGGTCTGAACGCCTCTGCGGGACAACAATTTATATTCGGTCGTTCTATCGGCCTCGACAACACCTATCAGAACACCAACTCATCGCAGACCAGTTTTAATATCGGAGCAGACATCACCCTCTTCGACGGGTTGCGGATGAAGCACAACATCGATGCCCGCAAGGCAGAGATGTATGCATCAGAAGCTGATCTGGAGAAGATGCAGGATGATATCATCATGAGCGTCTCCACTGCCTTCCTGCAGGCGCTCCTCAACAAGGAGCTGCTACAGATAGCCGAGAGCCAGCTAGAAACCACCAGTGCCGATCTGGAACGACGAACGGAGCTGGTGAACAGCGGCAAGATTGCTCAGGGAGAGCTCTATGAGCAGGAAGCACAACTGGCCAAGGAGGAGTTGAACAGGGTCAGGGCAGAGAGCAACCTCAAGCTGGCACTGCTCGATCTGGCACAGATCATGGAGTTGGAATCATTTGATGATTTTGACATTACGGCCCCACCGGCAGAAGCGCTGATCAGCGAAACACCGCTGCTGGCATCCGAGACGGTCTACGAGAGTGCCCTGCTGAACCGTCCCGAGTTACGCAGCATGCGCTACCGGCTGGAGAGCAGTGAGAAGGAGCTATTGATGGCCAGGTCGCAATACTACCCTTCACTCTCCTTCGGAGCGAACATGGGAACAGGATATTACAAGATGAACGGCAGAGACAATGATCCCTTCAGAACACAGCTGCGCAACAACATTAGCAACTCACTCGGCTTCAACTTAAGAATCCCTATCTTTAACAAATTTCAGATCAGGAACAGTGTGCATAGTGCTGAGCTTGCCATCGCCAACAGTCGTCTGGAGATGGACAAGACCAGGCTCGAACTCCGCAAAAATATTGAACAGGCTTACTACAACGCCATCGGTGCTAAGAGCAGATGGGAGGCAGCAGAGAAGTCAATCACCGCCAGCAATGAGGCATATCGCTTCGCAGAACAGAAATATGAGAACGGCCGTGCCAACGCTTATGAGCTTTTCCTGGCAAAGAACAACCTCACCCAGGCGCTGGGTGAAGAGGTGCAGGCCAAGTATGAATATGCATTCCGGTTAAAAATACTGGAGTTATTAAGGGATTGAATGTTGATTGGTTCTTTCCTGCAATAGATCAGTGGTTTAAATCCAGACAGGTGGGTTTTAACTAACAAGAAAAAAACATAAACGTCAGGAAATGTTCAGATATATTCGCACTTTTTTGTAACCGGGAACAGACTTTTGATGTCAAACAAGTAAAATTTATAAAAATATGAAGACAACAACTTTCCTTGCAATGGTGATCGTGTTATTAGCAATAAGCAGCACCTCCTGTGCGCAGACACGCAACGCCAACGACAAATTCGAGGTCGATGACTTCACCACCATCAAAGCCTCAGTGGTTGGCAACGTAGTGATCACCCAGTCAAACACCACCAGCGTCACCGCCGAAGGCAGTGAAGAGATGCTCGACAAGCTTGATGTGCGGATGAACAACGGCAAACTGGTGCTCGATATGGATGATCGTCACCGGAAACTTTTCAAAAGGAACACGGGTAAGCTGACCATCCGGATTGCCACCCCTACCCTTACAGAGATTGATTTTGAAGGAGTCGGCAACATCAATATCGAAGGTACCTTCAACACCCCGCAACTGGTGATCAACAGCGAGGGTGTGGGCAATCTCACCGCGCACAACCTGCAGAGTGACTATGTGAAGATCAGCTCCGAGGGAGTAGGCAACACCATCGTGGGCGGCAAGGCCAGCAAGGTGGAGATCGACTCCGAGGGAGTGGGTAACGTGGAAGCGGATAAACTGATAGCCCGTGAAGCCATCGTCACCTCAGAAGGGGTAGGCAATGTAAGCTGTTACGCCTCCGAATATCTTAAAGCAAATTCCCGGGGTATTGGCAACGTGAAGTATTACGGTAAACCCAAAGAGACTGAACTCTCCAAGAACGGAATAGGAAAAATAAGAGCAGGCAACTGAAACCTGTTCACTGAAAGAAAACTCTACTTCTAATTTACATAAA
>JADMKJ010000106.1:13912-19900 GCA_015478855.1 Proteiniphilum sp. | reverse complement strand
AAAGTTAAAAAATTAAGTATACAGAGCTGATAACTTAGCACTGGCAACTGATCGCTGACTGCTGAAAGCTGACAACTGAAAGCTGAATCCCGAACCGCTGAAAGCAACATCAACACCAGTCAAAAAGCTTACCGCTAATAAAAAAACAGTCAAAAAAAAATGATAGAAAGACAAATGCAATACAATACACAAAAAGAGAAGCTGGTGCTTCCCGAGTATGGACGTAATATTCAGAATATGGTTGACCACTGCGTGGCGATCAATGATTCAGAGGAGAGACGGAGGTGTGCCTATGCAGTCATCGATATTATGGGAAACATGTTTCCTCATCTTCGTGACGTCAACAACTTCAAGCATATCCTCTGGGATCATCTGGCCATCATGTCCGACTTCAAGCTGGAGATAGATTATCCCTACGAAATCATCAAAAAGGAGGATCTTTATTCTGCACCCGGTCATCTCGATTACAGCAGGGCAACGATGAAATATCGCCACTATGGTAAGATACTGGAGAAGATGATACTGATTGCTGCCAATATGGAAGAGGGGCCTAAGCGAGAACACCTTCAGAAGATGTTGCTGAATCAGATGAAGAAATCCTACTCTCAATGGAACAAGGATGCGGATGATGTGAAGATCTTTAATGATATAAAAGAGCTCTCCGCCGGGAAGATAGTGATCACTCCCGACAGTTATGTCATCCCCGATGTGAGGCAGAATGGCAACCGTGATAAGCTCAAAAACATTAAACATCAACGCAGAAAATAAACAGAGATGATTTCAGAAAAGGATATTCTTCAGGTAGGACGCACGCAGAAGCCATACGGGATTAAGGGCGAAATCATCCTGCTCTTTCATAAAGCTGAGTACGCTGAGCTCGATACGGAATATTATTTTCTGGAGATTGATGGTCTCCCTGTACCCTTTTTCGTGGAAGAGTTCACCTTCTCCACCAATGTATCTGCCAGAGTGAAGTTCACCGATGTAGATGATGAGAAGAGTGCCTCCCGCTATGTCAACACGGATGTATACCTGCCACGCGAACGATTAAAACCGGAGCAGAAACCGAATGAGGACGACTGGAACTACTTTCTGGGATATACCATCGTAGATCAGCACGGTGTAAACCTGGGGACCATCGAAGAGGTGGATGAGACAACACAGAACATTCTTTTTATCGTGAAAAGTGAAGAGAAGGAGCACCTGATACCTGCTACCGACGATTTTATCGCTGCGATCGATGAAGAGAACAAAATTATTGAAATGTATCTTCCCGAAGGATTGACCGATGAGTGACCCGGCATACTCTCCCCACGAAATCGAAAAATAGTTATATGCCTCTTCTTCAACTCTCTCATGTAAGCATAGGTTATCCTGCCCTCAAAAGACCTTATATTGTGCAGTCGGACCTCACTCTCACGGCCAATGAGGGGGAGCTGATAGCCCTGATCGGAAAGAATGGCTGCGGCAAATCAACCCTCCTGCGCTCCATCGCTTCACTACAACCCATCTATCACGGAGAGGTACAACTCAATGGTCAAAACCTGTCGGAGATAACACCCAAAAAGAGGGCGAGGCTTCTCTCCGTGGTGCTCACAGGGCAGCAGTCGGTGGCATCGTTCAATGTGAGAGAACTGATATCCATCGGGCGTGATCCTTACACGGGGTGGCTGGGAAGCCTCACGGACGATGATAACCAAATCATCAGCCGGGCAATAGAGATGACCTATCTGCAGGGATTTGAAGAGAGGAACATCCATGAACTCTCTGATGGTGAACGCCAGCGGGTATTCATTGCCCGCGCACTGGCACAGGATACACCGGTCATCCTGCTCGACGAGCCTACTTCACATCTCGATCTGCCCAATCGTATCAACATACTGCTCCTGCTGCAGAAGCTGGCACGCGAGACCGGCAAGACCATCTTCATCTCGACACATGAGCTGGAGACAGCCATGCAGGTTGCCGACAAGCTGTGGTTGATGGATAAGGAGAAGGGTGTCACCGTGGGGGTGCCGGAGGATATGGTGCTCAACGGCAGCTTTGATACCGTTTTTCGTCATCCTTCCTACGAATTTGATAAAGCGTTCGGCAGCTTTATTGTACTTAAGAAGCTGGATAAAACCATTGCCACACGTGTACAACATCCAAACGGGCTGATGGCACGCTGGACCACCAAAGCATTGTCCCGCAAAGGTTACAGGATAACCTCCGATGCCGCCCTGGAGCTGTTTGTCGATGAGGAGAACCTCAGCTGGGTTATTCGTAAGGGCGAGCTCTCTGTCGTCACCCATAGCATCGAAGAGGCATTACTGAAAATAGCTGATTTATACCCGGTTGACAATTACCCTGTTTCACCATAGTAAAAACCACCCTGAATTTTATTATCTTTGCACGTTATTACTGGTCAATATTCCCGAATGGAAGTAAAAAAAAGAAACATAGCCATATTAGGTTCCACCGGTTCCATAGGAACACAGGCACTCGAAGTGATCTCAGCTTATCCTGACAGGTTTGAGGCCTACGCGCTGGTGGCTAACAACAGCGTAGACCTGCTCATTGAGCAAGCACGCCTTTTTATGCCTGAGGTGGTGGTGATTGCGAATGAATCAAAATATGAACAGCTGAAGGCTGCCCTGAGTGACCTGCCCATCAAGGTGTGGAGTGGTAGTAGCGCTATTGGGGAGGTGGTACAGGACGAGAATATCGATATGGTACTCACTGCCATGGTCGGCTTCTCCGGGCTCAAGCCCACCATTGAGGCAATCAAGGCGGGTAAGGCGATCGCACTGGCTAACAAGGAGACGCTGGTGGTGGCCGGTGAACTGATCACCTCGCTGGCATTGAAGCATAGGAGTGCAGTGCTTCCGGTCGATTCGGAGCACTCTGCCATCTTTCAATGTCTCAACGGTGAGGGTGAGAACAGGATAGAGAAGATTCTTCTCACCGCCTCGGGAGGCCCTTTCCGTACTTTCAGCAGCGAACAGCTGGAGAGCGTGACCAAAGCACAGGCGCTGGCACATCCCAACTGGCACATGGGTGAGAAGGTAACCATCGACTCCTCCTCGATGATGAACAAAGGGTTCGAGATGATCGAGGCCAAATGGCTCTTCGGCGTGGAACCTTCACAAATTGAGGTGCTGGTGCACCCGCAGTCGATCATTCACTCCATGGTGCAGTTTGAGGACCGCTCGGTGATCGCGCAGATGGGTGAGCCCGACATGCGGATGCCTATACAGTACGCCTTCTCCTATCCGGAGAGACTTAAGTCAGATGTACGACCTCTGGACTTCTTTGAGCTGTCGCAACTGACTTTCGAGAAGCCTGACAGCAACAAGTTTCCCAACCTGAACTTTGCCTATGAAGCAGTAAGAAGAGGGGGAAACATGCCATGCATCCTCAATGCTGCCAATGAGGTGGCAGTACAGCTCTTCCTGGAGGAGCAGATCGGCTACAGGCAGATGAGTCATCTGATTGAAGAAACGATGCAGAAAGCATCGTTCGTGCAGTCACCCACGCTCGATGACTATCTGCTGACCGATGCCCAGGCACGTGAGATCGCCATGCAACAGCTCTATTAGCACATTGGCACATTCACTCATAAGCATATTAGCACATTCACACATTCGTAAATTCACATATTAGCAAAATAACTAAACAACACATCACAATAGAATGGAGATATTTTTAATCAAGGCGCTGCAACTCATTCTGAGTCTTTCGATACTGGTCATCGTGCATGAGTTCGGACATTTCATCTTCGCGCGTTTGTTCAAAATCAGGGTGGAGAAATTCTACCTTTTCTTCGATGCCGGCTTCGCGCTTTTCAGGTACAAACCCAAAAGAAGTGAGACTGAATATGGTATCGGATGGCTGCCGCTGGGTGGTTACGTGAAGATATCGGGCATGATCGATGAGTCGATGGACAAGGAGCAGATGGCACTGCCGCCACAGCCGTGGGAGTTCCGCTCCAAGCCGGCAGGACAGCGGCTGCTGGTGATGGTTGCCGGGGTCATCTTCAACCTGCTGCTCGCCTTCTTTATCTACTCGATGGTGCTCTTCGCATGGAGCGACACCTACCTCCCGCTGAAGAACGTGACCCAGGGGATGGAGTTCAGTCAGGCTGCCCGTACGGCAGGCTTTCAGGACGGTGATATCCTGCTGATGGCCGATGAGAAGGAGCTGGACCGCTTTGGTGTACGTACCCTGCTCGATATTGCCGACGCCGATGAGGTTACTGTAATGCGTGAGGGGAAAGAGGTGGTGCTGACCATCACAGAGGGGTTGATGAAGAACCTGCTGACAGACAAGGAGGGGTTCGCCACCTATCGGGTGCCGACCGTTGTTTATCAGGCCATGGAAGGGAGTGCAGCCGAAAAGGCAGGCCTTATGGCAGGCGACAGTATCACGGCGGTGAATGGCATGTCAACACCGGTTTTCAGTGATCTGCGCTCCGTTCTTGATAACTCCCGCAACAGTGAGGTGACACTCGATTATTACCGTGACGGAGCACTGCAGTCAACTACGGTACAGGTGGACTCAGCAGGGACCCTGGGCTTCTATGCGATGACTGCAACTCAGATCTACAGGATCGAAACCATCAGTTACGGCTTCTTTGAGTCGTTCCCTGCGGGAATTAGAATGGGCATACAGACACTGAAGGATTATGTCGCACAATTCAAATATGTGTTCACCAAAGAGGGAGCCTCCTCCCTGGGTGGCTTTGGCGCAATTGGAAATCTGTTCCCGGCACAGTGGAACTGGCAGGCGTTCTGGATGATGACAGCCTTCCTGTCGGTTATCCTTGCCTTTATGAATATATTGCCCATACCGGCACTGGACGGAGGACATGTGATGTTCCTCATCTATGAGGTCGTCACGCAGCGCAAACCCAACGAGAAGTTTATGGAATATGCCCAGATTGCAGGGATGGTACTACTTTTTGGTCTGTTGATCTATGCCAATGGCATGGACCTGATTAGGGCAATTTTTTAAAATAGATAGATATGAAGGTTTCAGAATTGATTGACAAGACACAGCAGACAGCATTCTCGTTCGAGCTGCTGCCCCCGTTGAAAGGGAAGAGCATTCAACAGGTGTTCAAGACGATCGATCGTCTGAAAGAGTTCGATCCGAAATTCATCAATATCACCACACACCACAGTGAGAATATCTACAGGGAAGATGAAAACGGGGTCTACCGAAAGGTCACCGTTCGCAAGCGTCCCGGTTCAGTGGCGATCGCTGCCGCCATACAGAACAGATATGGTATCAGGGCAGTACCACACATTATCTCTCAGGGATTCTCGAAAGAGGAGACCGAGTATGCACTGATCGACCTCTCCTTTCTGGGCGTCACAGATCTGCTCTTGCTGAGAGGAGACACGAAAAAGCTCGATCTGCAGCAGCGAAGCATGGACTGTCACCCGAATGCTACAGGCCTGCAGGAACAGGTGAACAATTTCAACAACGGCATCGCCTACGACGGTTCCAGCTTCAACCCTCCAGAGATACCCTTCAGCTACGGTATGGCCTGTTATCCCGAGAAGCATGAGGAGTCGCCCAATATGGAATCGGAGATTCACTACACAAAGATGAAGGCCGATAATGGGGCCGATTACCTGGTGACACAGATGTTCTTCGATAACAGCAAGTACTTCGCATTCGTGGATCGTTGCCGTGCCGCGGGGATCACCATCCCTATTATCCCGGGAATAAAGCCCATCCATATGAAAAGTCAGCTCACCGTGCTGCCGCAGATTTTCCGTTCCGAGATTCCGGAGGAGCTGGAGCAGGCACTCCGCAAATGTAAGAACGATGACGACGCGAAAGAGGTGGGTGTGGAATGGTGTCTAAAACAATGCAAAGAACTTGTTGAACACCATGCTCCCAGCATTCACTTCTATTCGCTTATGGCAACAGAGAGTGTTTACCGCGTAGCGAAAGAGATATACTGATGTGGGAGGTGAGATGTGAGATTTGGGATGT
>JADMKJ010000106.1:0-13812 GCA_015478855.1 Proteiniphilum sp. | reverse complement strand
CTGAGTGAACTGAAAGAAGGATAAAAGAATGTATTTTCGCGATATCATAGGGCTTCACGATGTGAAACAGCATCTGATAGATTCCGTTCAACGGGGATCTATCCCGCATGCACGTATCTTCTACGGACCCGAGGGGGTGGGAAAGCTGCCGCTGGCTATCGCCTATGCCCGATATCTTAATTGCGATGATCGCGGTGCAACAGATGCATGTGGCAGCTGTCCCTCGTGTCATAAGTTCGATAAGCTGGCGCACCCCGACCTGCACTTCGTCTTCCCTGTCGTAAAATCGAAGGTGAGCGATGAGTACCTGCCCCAATGGCGTGACTACCTCTCGCAAACAGCCTACTTCAACATTAACGGGTGGCTCAACTTCATCAATGCACAAAATGCACAGGGCGTGATCTACTCGAAAGAGAGTGACGAGATCATCCGTAAGCTGAACCTTAAGGTCTACGAAGCACCCTACAAGATCATGATCGTCTGGTTGCCCGAGAAGATGCACGACAGCTGCGCCAACAAGCTGCTGAAGATGGTGGAGGAACCGCCCGAGCATACCATCTTCCTGCTGGTGTCGGAAGACAGAGAGAATGTGTTGCAGACCATCTGGTCCCGCTGCCAGCCTATTCATATCCGGGCCATCGAAACGGAGGAGATGGTTGCTGCCATAGGGAGGAGATTTGGACTGGAGCGGGAAAGCGCCGTTTCGTATGCTCACATCGCCAATGGCAGCTTCACCAAGGCAATCGAGTTGATCGAAGCCTCGGAGCAGACACAATATTTCTTCGGGCTGTTTAAAAATATGATGCGTGCATCCGTGTCGCGCAATATCAAAGCTATTAAGGAGATAGCTACAGAGATGGCCGGCATAGGCCGTGAGATGCAGAAAAGTTTCATTCTCTATGCATTGAGGATGTTCCGCGAGTATTTCATCAGCAACCTTAATGAACCGGAAATGGTCTACCTAAACGGCGAAGAGTGGCAGTTCGGTGATCGTTTTGCTCCCTTCATCAACGAAAAAAATATAGAGGAATTCAATAATGAGTTCTCACTGGCTCATCGTCAGATTGAACAGAACGGAAATGCCAAAATCATTTTCCTGGATCTTTGTTTAAAAGTGACAGTGTTATTAAGAAAATAATTTTGTAACTTGCATTCCGTTTTAATTTACTCATCATCAAAAAGTCTCGCACATCGGTATCGATTGAGCGATTGAATATATATATGGACAAAGAACAATTATCAGATAGATTATCGGATATCGTTCCTTTAAAAACGGTAACCGTCAGAAATACGAAAGTGTGCGCCGGCTGCACACCACACAATAATAAATTACATATCTACGACTGGCTGCACGACTTCCCTGAGTTACAGGATGCATCAAAGATGGTGGAGGTGCAGTTCAAGAATACGCGCAAGGGATATTACATCAACAGCAATAACCTCGAGCTACAACTGGGCGATCTGGTGGCGGTGGAGGCTCTTCCCGGACACGACATCGGCACCGTCACGCTCACGGGTAAGCTCGTGGAGCTGCAGATGAAGAAGAACAACTACCGTGATGAGGCTAACGGTGGTCTCAGGCGTGTCTATCGTATTGCGCGCCCTGCCGACCTGGAGAAGTATGAACAGGCCAAGGCACGTGAGGAATCGACTATGATTCGCTCACGTGAGATAGCCGTCAATCTGGGTCTGCAGATGAAAATAGGCGATGTGGAGTACCAGGGTGACGGCAACAAAGCTATCTTCTACTACATCGCCGATGAGAGAGTCGATTTCCGTGAGCTTATCAAGGTGCTGGCCGGTGAGTTCAGGGTGAAAATTGAGATGAAACAGATCGGAGCCCGCCAGGAGGCCGGACGTATAGGCGGTATAGGCCCCTGTGGTCGCGAGATGTGCTGCAGCAGCTGGATGTCAAGTTTTGTCTCTGTCTCCACCTCCGCTGCCCGCTATCAGGATATCTCCATCAACCCGCAGAAGCTGGCGGGACAATGCGGAAAGCTGAAATGTTGCATGAACTACGAGGTGGATGCCTATGTGGAGGCACAGCGCAGCCTTCCATCGCGTGAGATCGCACTGGAGACCAAAGACTCCACCTATTATCACTTTAAGACCGATATCTTTTCGGGCATGATGACCTATTCAACTGACCGGTACAATGCATTTAATCTGCAGACCATCCATAAAGACCGCGTCTTCGAGATCATATCACTGAACAAGAGTGGTAAGAAGCCATTGAAGCTGGTTCCCGAGACAGAAACCACCGCAGGAAAAGATACTTCTTATCAGGTTGATTTGCTGGAGGATCAGAGTATCACCCGCTTCGATGACACACGCCAGAATCAACCCCGCAAGAAGAGGAAACCCCGCAAGAAACGTCCCGACAACAGACCGGGTAACAATAACCCTCAAAAAAACAACCCTCAAAACAACGCGCCTTCAGGTGAGAACAAGGAATAACATACTCCTCTTCGTTACAGGAGTGCTCTTCTCATCACTGATATCCTGTTCGGAAGGGGAGGTGTACTACCGTTTTTATCATATCGACAAAGGAAACTGGTACCACGACAGCACGCTCATCTTCACGATGGACTCTCTCAATGTAAACGTGGCACAAGCTTACGATGTCACCATTGAGGTCTCCTCAGGTCATCTCTATCCCTATCGCAACATCTGGTTACAGATTGATCATAATCTTACCGACACGCTCATTCGAAGTGACACACTTCAATACCACCTCGCCGACGATCACGGAAAATGGCTGGGTAGCGGTGTGGGGGGACTCCATCAGCTCTCACTGCCATTTCTCAACTCCATACCGCTCGACACGGCACATCTCTACCGGCTCTCCATCACGCAGGTGATGAAGGATGATCCGCTGGCAGGGATAGAGAAGGTGGGACTGAAAGTGACGGAGGTGAACAGAGAAGAGAAGTAATACAAACAACAGCAACAGAATGAAGATTGTATTCATCGGTTCGGGCAATGTGGCCACACACCTGGCAAAAGCACTTTTTGCAACGGGACACATGATCATGCAGGTGTTCAGCCGCAGTGGTGAAAATGCAACACTCCTTGCCAATGAGGTGGGTGCCGGGGCTGTCGACGGCTACCATCTCATCAACACCGAAGCAGACCTCTACCTCTTCTGCGTGAAGGATGATGCGCTGCAGGAGGTGATCCTTCAGATGCCGCAGACCACAGGCATATGGGCACATACCGCCGGCAGCATTCCGATGAGCTTCTTCTCATCACGCAAAGAAGAGTATGGGGTGATCTACCCCCTGCAGACGTTCAGCAAAGACCGGGCACTGGTTTTTACCGATATACCGCTGTTTATTGAAGGGAGCACTCCTGCGACCATCCAATTTCTGGAAAATATGGCCCGCTCCATCTCACGCGAGGTGCATATACTGCCCGGAGAAAAAAGACGCTATCTCCATCTGGCAGCCGTCTTCGCCTGCAACTTTGTCAATCATATGTATCATCTCTCGTCGGAGATCCTTCTCAAGGAGGATATACCCTTCAGCCTGCTCAGGCCGCTGATTGAGGAGACTGCGGCGAAGGTGATGGAGATGAACCCCGGGGAGGCGCAGACAGGCCCGGCGGTACGCAATGATGAGGAGGTGATGCACAACCACCTGATGTTGATTGCCGATCAACGAATAAAAGAGGTTTACACCTTGATCAGTAGAAGCATACAGTCACCATGAACAGCTTCTGTAGCGCAACAGAACAGGATGAATGTAGTCAGATATTAGTATCAAAAAGAAACCATTTGGTTGACTAAAAGTCCAAAAATTAACATTCAAAAATGGGGTAGTTGCAAAACAAACCTTATATTTGTAACAATCAATTAAAACCACTCCAAACATGGCTAAAGTAAAGGGTTACGTAGAAGTAAACACTGTCCGCTGTAAAGGTTGCAACCTATGTGTTGTTGCCTGCCCGACGGATGTGTTGGAATTACAGCCGCGTGAGGTAAACGACCGCGGTTACCATTATGTATATATGAATAATCCTGATGAGTGTATCGGATGTGCTAACTGTGGATATGTCTGTCCCGAGGGATGTTTGACAGTCTACAGGAAGAAAGCGTAATAACAAGCTTGTCCGGGAAAAACAATCAGTAAAAAAAATTGTATGTCAGAAGAAATAACATTGATGAAAGGGAATGAAGCCATCGCCTACGCGGCTATCCGCTATGGTGTGGACGGTTATTTTGGTTATCCCATCACGCCACAGTCTGAGATTATCGAAACCCTTATGGAAGAAGCTCCCTGGAACACTACCGGTATGGTGGTGTTGCAGGCTGAGAGTGAGGTGGCAGCAATCAACATGGTCTATGGCGGTGCCGCCTGCGGCAAGTATGCCATGACCTCCTCCTCGAGTCCCGGCATCAGCCTCAAGCAGGAGGGTATCTCCTATATGGCAGGGGCAGAGCTCCCGGGCCTGATCGTGAACGTACAGCGCGGTGGCCCCGGGCTGGGAACAATCCAGCCTTCACAGGCCGACTATTTCCAGACGGTGAAGGGTGGTGGACACGGCGATTACCGCCTCATCACCCTGGCACCCAACTCGGTGCAGGAGATGGCCGATTTCGTGGCGCTCGGTTTTGAGCTGGCCTTTAAATACCGCAACCCGGCCATGATCCTTACCGACGGTGTGATAGGGCAGATGATGGAGAAGGTGAAGCTCCCCGAGTATCGACGCAGAAGAACAGAGCAGGAGATCCGCGAACAATGTCCCTGGGCTACGCTGGGCAAGACTGCCGACAGGGAACCCAATATCATCACCTCGCTCGAGCTCGATTCGGCGGTGATGGAGAAGAACAACGAACGGTTCCAGGCCAAGTACCGTGTGGTGGAGGAGAACGAAGTACGTTATGAGGAGGTGAAGTGTGATGATGCCGACTACCTGCTTGTGGCTTTCGGCTCCGCAGCACGTATCTGTCTGAAGACGATACAGCTGGCAAGAGAACAGGGTCTCAGGGTTGGATTGCTACGACCCATCACTCTCTGGCCTTTCCCCACGAAGGTGCTGAATGACTATGCCGGCAAGGTGAAGGGTATGCTCACGGTGGAGCTGAATGCCGGACAGATGGTGGAGGATGTACGCCTGGCAGTGAACGGTAAAATACCGGTGGAGCACTACGGTCGTCTTGGCGGTATCGTGCCTACTCCCGACGGAGTACTCGATGCCCTGATTGAAAAAATGGTCAAATAACAAATATCACCCGTCATGGATCTTAAATACAGAAATATATTCCTGTTCCTCTTCATGCTGGCATTTGCCGGTACCATTATTGTCTACTTCTCTTCCAACAGGGATATGCAGCTTACATGGTGGTTCGGAGGAGCAGCCATCCTGTTCTATCTTATCTACAGGTTCTCAAAAAAATAATTGATGTCACTACCCTCATGATTGTTCCCATCCTAAGGATGATGACTATGGGTATAATAATGAGAAAAGAATTAATCGTATGGATACAAACAATATCATAAGTCCTGAAAACCTGGTTTACGCTAAACCGGAGCTGATGAACAACAATCATATGCATTACTGCCCGGGGTGTTCCCATGGTGTGGTGCATAAGGTGATCGCCGACGTGATCATGGAGCTGGGGGTGCAGGAGAAAACTATCGGCATCGCCCCCGTGGGATGTGCCGTTTTCGCCTATAAGTACCTCGATATCGACTGGCAGGAGGCAGCACACGGACGTGCACCCGCACTGGCTACCGCTACCAAGCGTTTGCTGCCCGACAAGATGGTGTTCACCTATCAGGGCGACGGCGACCTGGCGGCTATCGGTACTGCCGAGACCATCCATGCCGCTAACCGTGGTGAGAATATCGCTATCATCTTCATCAACAATGGTATTTACGGTATGACAGGAGGTCAGATGGCACCCACCACGCTGAAGGATATGAAGACATCCACCAGCCCCGCCGGCAGGAACGTGCAGACCATGGGTAACCCCCTGAAGATCCTCGATCTGATGGCACTACTCGACGGTGTCTGCCTCGCCACACGTACCAGCGTGCATACACCTGCTGCGGTGAAGAAGACCCGCCGGATGATCAGGCTGGCGTTTGAAAACTCCATGGCGGGCAAAGGGACCTCCATCGTAGAGGTTGTCTCCACCTGTAATGCAGGATGGAAGATGACGCCGGCAGCCGCGAACGACTGGATGGTAGAGCATATGTTCCCGGTATATCCAATAGGCGATTTGAAAAATATCTAAAAATATAAAGAGAGATCATGTTACAGGAAATAGTCATTTCAGGTTTCGGAGGGCAGGGTGTGCTGTCGATGGGGAAGATACTTGCCTACTCGGGCATCATGGAAGAGAAAGAGGTCTCCTGGTTCCCTGCCTACGGACCGGAACAGCGGGGCGGGACGGCCAACGTCACCGTCATCATCTCCGATGAGGCGATAAGCTCACCCGTGGTGAACAAGTATGATATTGCCATCGTGCTGAACCAGCCCTCTCTCGATAAGTTCGAAGAGAAGGTGAAGCCGGGCGGAGTGCTCATCTACGACGGTTATGGCATCCACAATAAAGTGCAACGGAAGGATATCAATGTCTACAGGATCAATGCCATGGATGAATCGATGAAGATGAACAACACCAAGGTTTTCAATATGATTATCCTTGGCGGGTTACTCAAGATATCACCCATGGTGGAGCTGGAGAATGTGATGAAAGGCTTGAAGAAGTCATTGCCCGAGCGGCATCATAAACTGCTTCCAATGAACGAACAGGCCATCCTGAAAGGGATGGAGGTCGTTCAACTTGAGCAGAAGGCTGAATGAATATAGTTTGATAATTACTTCTTACCGAAGGGCCACCAGCTCCATTTCTTCTTTGGTTTATCCGAATCTCTTTTTTGTGAAGGAGCTGAACCACTTTTCTTCTTAATGAGTAACTTTTTCTCACCCGATCGGCTCTCAGCGGCCGATCTTTTCTTTGCTATGCCGTCAGCTGCATCGTTGGGTGCTGATGCTCCCTGTCTGCGTGGTGTGCCGGATGATTTCTTTTTCCGCGGCGTTCTTTCTTCACCGGGTGTGCTCTCTGCTCCCGCTGCTTTCTCTTTCCGTGGTCTCTCCGCTGCTCTCTGATCGCGCGGTGCTCTCTGCTTCCCGGCTCTTCCTTCTTCGCCCGCTGACCCCTCTTCGCGGGGTGCTTTCTGTTTCTTTGCTGTCTTCACTTCACCTGTTGCATCCTCTTCACGTGGCGCTTTTTCCCCCCGTGGTGGACGTTGTTTACGTGGTGCTCCCTCTTCGCGTGGCGCTCTCTGTTTGCGAGATCTTCTTTCCTGTCCGGTTGATCCCTCTTCACGTGGTGCCTTCACTTCCTCCAATATTCTTTGGTCGTTTGATGCTTCCACCTCGGTTGAGGTTGACACAATGGGTGAACTCTCTTTTTTCCGTGAATCACCCTCTCTTCCCGATCTTCCCGGTTTACCTGATCTTCCCGAGGGCTTACCTCCTTTACTTCTTCCGCCCTTACCTGTGCGGCCGAAAGCACCTCTGCGGCTACTCTCTTTTGTGGGGTTGTATTCAGGACCTTCTCCCAATTCCGATGGGATGGGGTTCTTGTAGACCTCTCTCTCCAGGAAATTCTCAATCTGCAGAAAGCGGTACTGTTCGTCGGGTGCGACAAAGGTGATGGCCATGCCTGTATCACCCGCACGGGCAGTACGACCGATCCTGTGCACATAGTCCTCCACATCGTAGGGCACCTCGAAGTTGATTACCATGGAAATGTCATCGATATCGATTCCACGGGCAACGATATCCGTAGCCACAAGGATGTCCACCCGTTCATTACGGAACTCATGCATGATGTTGTCACGCTGTGCCTGGTCGAGGTCAGAGTGCATCTCACCTGCCGAGAGGCCCATGTTGCGGAGTGTCTTGGCCAGCTCTTTCACCCGTTGTTTCGATCCCGAGAAGAGGATCACCTTCGTTGGTTTCTTCTCCTTGAAAAGACTCTTCACGATACCCATCTTCTGTGGCTCATAACAGATGAAAGCAGATTGCATGATGGTATCGGGTGGTCGCGTGATGGAGATGCTGATCTCTTCCGGCTTGTGCAGGATGGTCTTGGCCAGCTGCTGTATCTTGGGTGGCATGGTGGCCGAGAACATGATGGTCTGCCGCTCTTTGGGAAGCTGCTTCTCGATCTTCATGATGTCGTCGAAGAACCCCATGTCGAGCATGCGGTCTGCTTCATCCAGGATGAAATATTTCACTCCCGAGAAATCAATATTGTAGAGGTTGATATGCGAGAGCAGTCTCCCCGGTGTGGCTATCACCACGTCGGCACCGCTCAGCAATCCACGTTTCTGTACACTCCACGCTTCACCGTCATTACCTCCGTACACCGCCACCGATGAGAAGGGGGTGTAGTAGGAGAAACCCTCCATCTGCTGGTCGATCTGCTGTGCCAGCTCGCGCGTGGGAGCCATGATAATAGCGTTCACCTTATGTTCTTCATGCGGCTCTGTCTGCAGGTTGTTCAGCAGGGGCAGCAGAAAGGCGGCTGTCTTGCCCGTGCCGGTCTGGGCACAGGCGATTACATCCTTCTTGTGAAGGATCACGGGGATTGATTGCTCCTGAACAGGAGTCATCTCTTTAAAGTTCATTGCCTGCAATCCGTCTAAAAGCGAATCGCAGAGTTGGAGGTCGGTAAATAACATCAATATCTTGTTCTTTTTTACAAAGATACGACGAATATTTGGTTTTGTAAAAACTGCGAAAATAAATTAAGGTGAATATTTTTTCTTTTCAAAAATAATGATACCTTTGCACTCGCATTTAAGCAAAATGCCGGGAGAGATGGCAGAGTGGTCGATCGCGGCGGTCTTGAAAACCGTTGAAGTGCAAGCTTCCGGGGGTTCGAATCCCTCTCTCTCCGCTGAACAGCAAAAAATCCTTACCAGACTATTGGCAGGGATTTTTTTCTTTCACTTACACAGTGAGATAGCTACTAACAGGTAGTTGGAGATTTTTTTGAACGAGAATTCAACCGGGAGTATTGTTGATTACAACTTACCGATAAACGCTGCAATACCGAGCGCACACTCTGCAACCCGTTCGAAGTTGACCACACCGAGGTTATCTTTTGATGTATGAGTGAGCTCCTGTGTCTCCATATGCTCGATAAACCACTGAGAGCTCACAGCAATTGCCGGACAACCCTGTTGCAGAAACACGCTGTGGTCTCCCTGAAACCACGGTAACCCTTCAACCAGTTCGGGTGAATCCCAAAGAATTTCATGCAGCGCATCCAGCATATCATCCGACAGTCCGAAAGGGGAGAAACAGGAGATACCCTCTTTGTACCCTGCACCGTCGATATTGATATTCAGCAGAATGTCACTGAACCGACCCTCGTTCTGTTCGATGTACTTTACCTGTCCGGGTGCACCATAATAATCCTCTCCGTTTAATACAACCAGCTCAATGGGATGATCACCGGAAAAGTCTTTCAACAACTCTGCCAGCAGCAACAGAATGGTGACACCCGTCCCATTATCTATCGCACCCGGTGTACCGATCTTGGAGTCGATATGGGCAGTGATGACAATCCGCTCCTTTTTCCGGCTACTGTTTCGCCCGATCACATTGAAAGCTGTTTCGGGAATACGTGTTGCCTGTGATACCAGCGTCACGGTTTCTCCTGCACAGGTAAGCAGCTTCTCTCCCTCGGTGTCTTTCATATAGACCGAGGGGATATCGAAATCGCCATCTTCAAACAGAGGAAAGGGATAGACTCCGCCGGCGGTGGCAGCATTGCGCTCCGTGGCACAGACCAGCGCTTTAGGGTTGCCTTTTTCCAGTAGGGCGGTCAGATGCTGATGCTCTTCGGGATTCCAGAATGGGAAATTCTTTGGTGCAATCTGTTGGGCAGCAATCTCACCATGGAGCAGCACGATCTTCTCCTGTATGTTCGTTGTCTCCAGCTGCTCAACCTTATTGATGGCGACCAGCTTATCGGTCACCGAACATCCCAGGGAATAATGGGAAGAAAGTACCTCAAATCCCTGTCCATTGCAGCTCAATGTGGCGCCATCGGTGTGCCAGTCGATAACCGAGAGTTCGGTTGTATCCGTTTCCCATCCCAACGCTTTCAATACTTTTTCTGCATAGGCTGTGGCCCTGCGGTTTTCTTCACTTCCCACACGTCGCTCGCCTATTTCAACACACAACAGTTGCAAATGTGCTGAAGCTTTTTCAATCAATTCTTTTTTCTCCATAACAATCATTTTTTTTGTTGATGCAAAAGTAATAGCTTTACGGGATGTGGGATTGTAAAAATGGGACAAGCCGAATTAGTTGAAATAGTCGGAATGAGGTTCACATGCGGCCAGATATTCAGTAGGTGTGTAACCGGAATAGGACTTAAACTCTTTGATCATGTGCGACTGATCATAGTACCCACACTCATATGCGAGGGCAGTAAAAGAAGTGTGCGGATTCTTTTTGAGCAGATGCAATGCACGCTGAAACCGTATTGTCCGGGAGAACTCTTTCGGATTGACCCCGGTATGTTCCGAGAATACCCTGCTAAATTGTTTGGTGCTCAGACAGGCTGCATCAGCCAATCTCGAGATATCACTTTCACCCGATTCAATCAGTCGTATGGTTGTATTTATCCGCTTCAGGTTATGTGAAGAGAGGTGGGTGAGTCGCTTCATCAGAAATTGTTCAATCAGCTGTATCGATAAATCCTCCTCTTCGGTACTGATCAATGCGTTTTCAAGTTGCAATAGTTGCTTGTCTTCCATCTCCTCTGCCGATAGGCGTAACCCAGCCGTTTTGTTAAGCGGGAGAGAGAAAAATGCCCTTACCCCTGCCGGACGAAAGACCACTACAAGCATATCAATTTGCCCGTCGTACTGAAGATCAGCAAATGTTTTCTCCTGTCCACCCAGAAAAGCACGTGGTTGAAGTTTCATGTCATTCACCGACAACAGTCTGTTGCCCCGATGAAAAATCAGGCTCATCATACCTGTTGGAACAGTACGTGCCAGCGTAGCTGAATCACCTACTGTTTTCAAATGCCAGTAGTGCTTCACGTATGGCCTAAGCATGTATGAGGGATAAACGATGTTATAATCTTCCATGAAACGAAAATTTAGGCAAAAATACAAACTTGCAGGTAATGTTGCTAGTAAAAAAGAGACATTCTTATGCAGTTCGTTGACTCTCTGCGGTAAGTGTATCAATATCCAGGCATCAATCGGGATTGTTGTGTGAAAAAATTATGTACATTTGAATTTTTAATACTGTTTACATATGAATCCTGACGAACTGCTACATATCCGCCTCTACAACCAGTTACTATCCCTCCATGAGCTGAAGGAACCCCGCGAGGTGGTTGCCCGGATGGGAGCCATGCAGTCGCAGGCGCTGGAGATGGCCAAGTGGGCCATCGGCTCACGTCTGCCGGACAGCTCTGCGAAAGAGATCATCGGTGCGCTCAATCGGGGTGAGGTGATCCGCACCCATATCCTGCGGCCCACATGGCATTTCGTGGCCGCGAAGGATCTGCGCTGGATGTATGCGCTCTCCTATCCCCGGTTGAAGCCGGTCTATCGCTCCTATGCGAAGATGCTGGGTGCAGATGAGTCACTGTTGTACCGCTACATACCACTTATTGAGGAGTTCTTGTCAGGTGGGAAACATCTTTCCAAGCAGGAGATTGGTGAAGCTCTGGCTGAGAGGGGCGTGCTCCTGGACGACAATCACCTGAAGCTGTTGCTCTCCTTTGCAGAGCTTGAGGGGGTGATCGTGAACGGAGAGCTGGAGGGGAGCCGCCAGACTTTCACGCTGCTGGATGAGTGGGCACCCCGCATTCCGGATATAACGCGTGATGAGGCACTGGAGCG
Source organism: Proteiniphilum sp. (assembly GCA_015478855.1). Taxonomy (GTDB): domain Bacteria; phylum Bacteroidota; class Bacteroidia; order Bacteroidales; family Dysgonomonadaceae; genus Proteiniphilum. The sequence continues at coordinate 1,915 of JADMKJ010000106.1, read as the reverse complement.
GCTGGCACGGAAGTATTTCACCAGCCACGGTCCCGCCACGCTGCAGGATTTCGCCTGGTGGTCCAACCTGCCGGTCACTGATTGCCGAAAGGCATTGGAGATGATCCGTCCCGATTTTATCCGGGAGTCGATCAACGGACGTGAGTGCTGGATGCGCAGTGATACCCGGACACCCCCTTCAGATCATGCTTCAGCACTGCTGCTGGCACCTTTCGATGAGTTGGTGGTGAGCTACAAGGATCGCACCGAGATGATCGAAGAGGCTCATTACAGTAAGGTGATGACCAAAAACGGCATCTTCTCACCCACCATCATGCTGAACGGCCGGATCATCGGTTCCTGGAAAAAGAGCATGAAGAAAAACGTTCCTCAAATCACCCTTACTTTCTTCGTAAAAGTCCCCAAAAAGACCATAGCTCTCTTTCAGCCGGAAATTAAAAGGCTGGAGAAGTTCTACACGCAGTAATACAAATACGCTTTGGTTTCTTCTGTTTTAAAATTTCATACCTGTGATCAGAATGGGCCAGTTTTAAGAGATCCGGGAACTATTTATTTTCCCAGCAGTTTCGTGGTGGTATTCCAGTTGCGAATGGTGAGTGACTGGTAGATGGGTTGCCCCACGATTTTGGAGAGGTAGCTCTGCGTGGCGCGACTGATCAGCACAGAGAAGTAAAGCACCTCGTCTCCAGCCCACGCCCGGTCCACGCCCTCTCTGGTGCGGATGGACTGCAGCGCCTCACCGGCAGTCAGCGGCTTTTTCAGGAACAGCACGTTGTAGCGGTATTCATCGGGATGACCGCCGAATCCCTCCGGGGCTGAGTCTACAATATGCTGCAGCTCCTCTTTTGAGATAATGACGATCTTCGATTGGTATGCAAACCGCTCAGAGAGATGTTGTTCAATCCTCCCGATCAGCAGCTGTTTGTCCTGTTCCCCGGTGTTGAATAGCACGTTCCCGCTCTGGATGTAGGTCACCACGTCACTGAATCCCAACTCTTCGAACGATACCTTCAGGTCGCTCATCCGGATGATGTTGTTGCCTCCCACGTTGATTCCCCTCAGCAGGGCAATATATCTTGTTTCATTCATATTTCCTCTATTTTCTGTTTGCCAACCTGTAAATACTTCTATAATATCACTTCAGGCTTTTCTTGAAACGGACAACGGTGAGCAACTCATCGAGTTGTTCCTTTTCGCTGATGTCAAATGTCATGGGAATTAATTTCCCTGTTGGTTTCATACCGGCGAACTCCTCTTTTTTTCTCTCCGATATATCCAGTGCGGCGATCGCCTCCAGATGCTTCTCTGTGAAGTAGAAGCTCGTTTTGAACAATCCATCCCAGACGGAGAGCCAGAGGATGGTTTTTTTCTTTTGTGTAACTTTTCCTAACCATGCTTTCCCATCGTTGTAATATCTCCACTCGATGCTCAGCCCATATGCAGCTCCTGTAATCGTCTCAAGAAATGATGCCAGCACACTGTATGCCAATTCGCCCAGTACATTCTTCAATACCCTGTCCGACGGGAACATTTCCGGATCTCTCAATTGTATTTGTGATTCCATTGCCAAAGATATTTATAGTGATTTATGCTGTTTATTTATCCAATCGAAGAGAAATTGACAGTTGTCCCGGAAATGAGTCATATCGAACATGCAGTCAGCCCTTTTTCTTTACAAATATATAAATGGTATTTGAAAATTGGGCAAAGTGAATAAAAAATTCTGTAAACTGTTTTTTTTAAAAAAATTGGTAAAGAGGTAGTTTTCTCAGGATCGGAATGATCTCAATCTTTCTTGACGCTTTAAAATTGAATTTTTAATGGGAATTGATACAAAAAGAGGGTAAAACATAGTGTGAATTACCCTCTTTCAGAATGTTATCAGAATTTCTTCCAAATAAGTATCAAAGCTTGC
>JADMKJ010000105.1 GCA_015478855.1 Proteiniphilum sp. | reverse complement strand
CGGCACCCTTTACATCCACCGTGGAGAAGGTGATGGGTGACATCCTGCAGGGAGCTCATTTCGGTCGCCACCATCCGGGGAAGAAGCGGCCGTCAGGTGTCTGGAGCGGCCGCTGGCACGGTTATCAACGCACCCTTCATCGAACGATCAAGTTGTGGCCGGTAGCACCGGCACACATCGTTCCTTTGCCATTCACCAAACTTTACAGACGTGTCAGGCTCACCTTATGGGAGGATAACAACGGAAGTGCCCACAATGTGGTGTGACCATAATGAGTACAAACATAACATATTCAATAAAAACAATTCATAGCATCATGAGGTCATTATTTCTCTTTTTATTTGCAGTCTTACTGCTGCTTTCGGGTTGTAGCAACCCTGAGATCGTGGAAGAGCCGCAGCCGGAGCAGCCGGAGCCACACACGCTGCTCATCAAGGTGTTGATGCCAGACGAGGGCGGTACAAAGAGTACTACTCGTCTCGCCCTGAGTGAAACAGAGGTGGGATCCATCTCTGTTAAATGGAAAGCGGGGGATAAGATCAACCTCTGTTTTGTGAGTGGAGATGGTACCACAATCAAGACGGTAAATGATGTTGCAGCAACCAATATCAGCAGTGACGGGAAGAGTGCCGATTTCTCCCTGGCTATCCCCGAGGGTATCAGTGGCACGTTTAATTTGTACGGTGTTTATGGGGCTTCTTTTTCACCAGCAGACAGTAAAACGGTAATTTTTTCAGCTCCTGCCGGATCAACAGCCGGAACGACACTGCCCGATATCGAGCCAGTCAGTGTGATGCGCTTTGAGGCTGAGGCTATTACCGGTACATCCACGCTTCAGGTCAATTTCGACCATATAGGCTCCATTTTTTCTGTTTGGATCTACAACGATACAGCCTCTCCTGTGGTCGTGGGGAAAATCACCCTCTCCAGCGCCGGGAAAGGTTATAACTGGCTGCGAAACAGCTCCGGACAGGCTACCTTCGATATTGCCGACAACAGCTTTATCAATGCAAATGCCGGCACAGAGCTGGTCTATTCTCCACCTGCAGGGAGCACTATCGCCGCGGGTGCTTCGCTGAAGCTCTATCGCTGGGTGGTGCCGGGCAATGAGATTGACCCTTCGGATACATCTCAATTGATGGATATCAAGGATATCAATGGTTCGACATTTACCGAAACAATTTTTGCCAGGGCCTTGCAAACAGGGAAGTACTACCGACTCAAAATGGTGTATGACGGCAGCCGGTTCAGATATATCAAGATTCCGACCGACAGTGGACTGGTAGGGTACTGGCCTTTTGATGGCAATGCTGAGGATGTGGCAGGTGAGAATGATGGATCCTTGTTCGGGAATGTAACACTTACAACCGATCGGGATGGCAATGCTGATGCCGCCTATCAGTTCAATGGCAGCAGCGGTGACTATATCAAATGCATCTCACCGGGGATTACCGGCACCGGAGCACGTACCTTCTCCTTCTGGGCTAAAGCGGATGCCTGGTCTACTTCAGAACAGACAATTCTGAGCTATGGTGGTTCAACTACGGCCTATGGCGGCCGATTTGAAATGAGTCTGGCCAATGGCGAGATGATTTGTGATATTTCATGGTCGAATCTGGGAAAGAAGTCGGCCGCGATTACCGCTGCCGTATGGAATTTTTATACGGTTGTATTCATCGGTGGAGCTAATCAGACGCTCTCTACGGGTGTGCGATATTATGTGAACGGCACGTTGATCACCGATGTAGGTCGCAAAACAAGGGATGATGTTATCAATACGCTAAGCAATAATCCAATCTATTTTGGCTCTCTTTTTGGAACAGGTCGTTATTTTAAAGGGGCAATCGATGAGGTGAGGATGTATGACAGGGCATTGATCGGATCAGAGGTGAAAGGTCTCTATTATAAGGATCGGTCATTCTGATAAAGTCATAAAGGAATGGGACAGCGCTTCTGTTTTGCAGTGCACGTTGTCAGTCGGATATAAAATAAAACATGAGAGGAGAACTGGCTTATACCATTGCGGAGCACAGGCTGGTGATTGCGACACCGGATGGGGAGCAGACTGAGAAGTTGCTGCCCTCTTTCAGAGACTTTCTCTGCAAAGCAGAGAGAGAGCAGGGCAATATCCTGTTTCGCTTTACAGGTAATCATCTCCTGTCACTGCCCCAGGTACCGCCGGTGGAACAGTTCACACGGCATCCTTTCCATTACGCTGTCTATGAAACAGAAACGGGGAGACTGATACGGATGAGTCGCGGCGTGCAGCATCACCACCTGCTGGTGCCCGCTGATCTGCTTCACTTCCGCTGCGATCTTGGCTTTTTGGATCTGAGAGAGTCGCTCTTTCTCAACAGCTTCCTGATGATCGCTTTCACGCTTGCTGCAGCACCTTTGAAAATAGTGAAGCTGCACGCTTCCGTGATCGAACATCATGGAAAAGCAATTCTCTTCCTGGGCAGCAGCGGTACCGGAAAGAGTACCCACACCCGCCTTTGGCAGGAGCATATCCCCGGCAGCAGACTGCTCAACGATGATGAGCCGGTGGTGCGCATCATGGAGGATGGGAGCGTGCGGGTCTTCGGATCTCCCTGGAGCGGAAGCACCCCCTGTTACCACAACATATCGGCCGAGGCAATAGCATTTGTGCGGCTTTATCAGCATCCGGAGAACAGGCTCAGTGAAATAAAAGGAATCACAGCTTTCACCACACTCTTTCAGTCCGCTGCCATCCTGCGTTCAGACGAACAGCATCGGGAGCGTCTATTCGAGAATGTGACAGTGTTGACAGAGAAGGTGCCTTTTTACCGGCTCGACTGCCGCCCCGACCGTGAGGCGGTGATGTTGTCAGCCAGATTAATGAAATGATGAAACGAATGACCATTTCAAACCCTCTCTTCTTTGATATAGTGAAAGAGGAGATCATTGCAGGAAGAGAGATCTGCATCGGAGCAAAGGGTGGCAGCATGCGCCCATTTATTCGGGATGGGATAGATGAGTTAATTTTGCGCCCATGCAACGCACATTCTTTTCGTAAGGGAGCCATCTTGGTGGCTGAGCTGGGTGATCAGCGACAGGTAGCCCATAGGGTGTGCTACACCAATGGGGAGGAGATTGTGCTCAGAGGAGATGCCAATCCAAGGCTTACGGAGCTTTGTGGCCGTAATGAGGTAATTGCTGAGGTGGTGGCTGTAGTGCGTGGAGGTAAGAGAGTGGATAGGGGATCCCTATGCTGGAACTGCTACCGTTACCTTTGGCCGCGAACACCCTTTGTAAGAAGGGTTGCACTGAAAATGTACGCTCTGTCGCGACGATAAAAATATTTCCTCCATATCATTGATACACTGACTCTTTTCAAGTCTCTTCATCCAATCGTATAATTCATTTCAAATGATCCGGTTCCTGCAATTTCTATCGAAGGGTTTATGGATGCGCCTGTTTGTCCTGAGTGCAATCG
>JADMKJ010000104.1:5818-20074 GCA_015478855.1 Proteiniphilum sp. | reverse complement strand
AATTCCAGCTTCACCACCTCCAGTGAATCCCATTTGGACGCAGTATCCTCTTTCCACCGTGCGATTTCTTTGGCTTTCGCAAAGTTGTCCCGGTGAAGAAGATGTGAACGTTGTGCCAGCTTTGTGTAGAAGCGATCGAAATAATCGTCCATCATCCGTTTCGTGGTATAGTGGGGTGCGATCTCTGCCATCGATTTCTTGATGTACTGTATCCACTCATGTGAATAGCCATTACTGCTTTGAGCGTAGTAGAGCGGGATCACCTCGTTCTCGAGCAATGAATAAATCGTGGATGCATCCAGTTCATCCTGGAATGACTGGTTGTCATAGGTCCTTTTGTCGGTTAATGCCCAGCCTGCCCCTTCTTTGTATCCTTCATACCACCACCCGTCTAAAACAGATAGATTCAACACTCCATTCATCTCAGCCTTTTCACCTGAAGTACCCGATGCCTCCTGTGCGCGGGTAGGAGTGTTCAGCCAGATATCAACACCCGAGACAAGCCTCTTAGCCAAACGCATATCATAATTCTCAAGGAAGATGATCTTTCCCAGGAACTCGGGACGGCGGGATATCTCCACGATCTGTTTAATTAACTCCTGACCGCCTCCATCGGCCGGATGCGCTTTTCCGGCAAAGATAAACTGTACAGGCCGTTTTGGGTTGTTCACAATCCTGGATAACCGGTCCAGGTCGGCAAACAACAGATGTGCGCGTTTGTAAGTGGCAAACCTGCGGGAGAATCCTATCAGTAGCGCATTAGGGTTCACCTCTTCAAGCATGTTCATGATTCTTGAAGGATCTGCCTGGTTTTTCAACCATCCTTCCTTGAACTCTTCACGGATATAATCAACCAGTTTTTTCTTCAAATGCATGCGTAAATCCCACAGTTCATCGTCACTCACATTATGAATATTTTTCCATATGTCGGGATTGGATTGATCACCAAAGAACGACTCACCGAAATGCTTCTCGTAGAGCGCTTTCACCGATGATGTAGCCCAGCTGGGAAGGTGGACACCGTTGGTAACATATCCTACATGCAGTTCTTCAGGGAAGAATCCTTTCCATACCGGTTGGAACATCTTTTGAGATACCGTTCCATGCAGCTTGCTCACGCCATTCGTCTCCTGAGCCGTATTCAATGCGAACACACTCATGGAGAATCGTTCACTTGTGCCGGGATTGGCACGTCCCATGTCCATGAAATGCTGCCATGAAATGCCGGTCTTCTGAATCAGCGGTGCCAGATATTTACCCATCAGCGGTTCATCGAAATAGTCGTGTCCTGCGGGTACAGGTGTGTGAACAGTATAAAGTGATGAGGCACGGACAACTTCCAGGGCTTCCTGGAAGCTGAGTCCCTCCTCACGGATATAATCGTGTAAACGCTGTATATTGATGAAGGCTGCATGTCCCTCATTCATGTGGTAGACATCTTTTTTGATGCCAAGCTTCTTGAGCAGCAATATACCACCTATCCCCAGAAGATATTCCTGTTTCATGCGGTTTTCCCAGTTGCCGCCGTATAGCTGGTGTGTGATGGAGCGGTCGAACTCACTGTTCTCCTCAAGGTCTGTATCCATCAGATAGAGGTTGATACGCCCTACTGCCACTTTCCAGATATGTGAATAGATAGTGCGGTCGTGATACGGCACCTCCAGTATCATGTGGGAACCATCTTCATTTACTACCTGGGTAATGGGTAGGTTGCCGAAATTCTGTGCTTCGTAGCTGGCGATCTGTTGCCCCTCAATAGAGAGGGATTGGGTGAAATATCCGTAGCGATAGAGAAAACCGACGGCGGTCAGGTCCACATTGCTGTCGCTGGCCTCTTTAAGATAATCACCTGCGAGGATGCCAAGTCCGCCGGAGTAGATCTTCAGCACGTGCGATAACCCGTACTCCATACTGAAGTAAGCCACGGTGGGGCGCTCACTGTTATGAGGCACGCTCATATATTCTTTAAACTTGTCGTAAACATGCTCAATGCGTTGCATTAATTCAGCATTCCGCACCACCTCTTCGGTAATGTCAGATTGCAGGTTCTGCATCAGTATCACCGGGTTTTTTTCACTTTTTTCCCACTCTTCCGGATCAAGCATCTCGAAAATGGCTTTCACCTCTTCATTCCATACCCACCACAGGTTATGGGTCATCTCTTCCAGCGGACGTAATTGTGCCGGCAACTCTGCATGCACATGAATATCTTTCCATACCGGAGTATTGGAATAACTCGATTTTATGATCATAGTTGTTCTTTATATTATCTGTTTATATCTTATAGGTCTTGATAACGCTTTCAACAATAAACTGTTGTGTTCACTTCCAGTGTCACGAAATTATATATTCACAACAAATATAACGCTTTCACTCTGCTTTAAGTTTAGCCGGCCTGGATAATCTGATAAAAGAGTTATGCAATGCTTTGCTATAAGCTTCACGGTAATATTTCACGAAATGGGCCCAGTCGGCCTGATCGGATAGTTTCGCTGCACTTTGTTTCAGGAGTTTTATCTGTTCGATGCTTTTGATTGAGAAGTCATAGATGAGGGAGGCGATCTCTTCTGCTACTTCGGAATGATTCTCATCGTCACGGTCAATCACTTCGATACCGTCATCCAGTCCTTTTTCGTCGCCAATTTTCTTTGCCCAGACACCGAAGCCGGCCAGTGTGGTGGTGATGGTTGGAATGGAGAAGGCGATGCTTTCATGTGGGGTGTAACCCCATGGTTCGTAATAGGATGGAAAAACTGAGACATCAAGTCCTATCAGTAAATCATAGTAGGGTAGATTGAAGATGCCATCAAAGCCGTTCAGGTAAGAGGGTACAAAAATAATCTTTACCCTGTCGTTCTCTTCATTACAAAAACCGAGATGCTTCATCTGGTTTATCACCATGTCATGCTCCGGCTCAACCAGCTCGTGTGTCACAAAGGGGCAGTTTGGCTGGTTGTTCTTTTTCGGGATCTCTGCCCCTGAAAGAAGTGCCTGAAGATCTTTCCTGGGCCCTTTGATCCACCCGGGGACCATGATGAACACTATCACATCCTTTGTCAGTTCAGCCATGTTTCTCAGCTTGTCGAGCGCTTCAATAAAAACATCGATACCTTTGTTCTTGTACTCGTATCGCCCACTGGTGCCTATCATTAGCGCATCCCGGTCTATGGCGTGACCTACTGTTTCTTCCGCTACATGCAACAACGCTTTTCTCGCCTTCTTACGTGCCTGTATATAGGCGTTCCCTTTAGGAATAAAATCCTTCTCGAACCCGTTGGGGGTGACCACGTCGGGCCGACGCTGCAGAAACTGGGTACACTCGCTGGCTGTGATCTCGCTCACGGTGGTGAAGCAGTCGACGTTCTGTGCCGCTTTCTTCTCAATTGAATGCTTGGCAGACATGTTCAGTTGTCGTGCCATCTGGTCTCCATTATACTCGCTCAAATGGTTATATAAAGGGAGATTGTTTCCGGCGATAGAGCGGCCAATAGAGGTGGCATGCGTGGTGAAGATGGTGGCAATCTTTGGAACCTGCTTATTGATATAGAGCGCACCGGCACCGAGCATCCATTCATTGAAATGAGCGATTACATTGTCTGCTTCCAGCTTGTGGTAGCGGTAAAAGCTCTCAATCACCAATCCTGTAGCATAGGCGAACATGGTTGATTCGTGATAATCACCGTAGGCGTCAATGGAGTCCACACCGTAATCCCTCCACATAGCACTGTAGATGTCGTTCTGTTTCTCAAAGAATACCTTGAACTTAACAAGGAAAACAATAGGCTCTCCCGGTACATCCCACCTGCCTGCACGGATTTCGAGCTGCTGATTGCTCAATGCGAAGTCACACCATTCGGGGTAGAGGCTACGGTCTTCCTTAAACCAGGGGCTTTCATGCTCTTCCCACAGGTCGGGACCGATAAAAAACAGGCGGTCTTTGAATAATTTCTGAAGTGAGTTGGCCCTGGTAGATAAAACGGTGTAAATGCCACCTACCATGTTGCACACTTCCCAACTTGTTTCGAAGATGTAGTCGGGTTTGTGCTTAGCGTCAATTTGCATAAATATTTTTTTTCTTATCTTAATCACTGCAAAGGTAATAAAAAAATGAGTTACCTTTGTCTTTCATCTGAATGGTTGACACTATAGACATTACTCAACTACTACAGCGGGTTGAAAAACACCCCAATTTGGCTGCGGCGGGCTCTCTGCTGAAAAACGTTCATGTTTTATCAGTGACAGGTTTGCACGGATCATCGTCTGCCCTTTTTTCTGTTGGGTTATTCCACAAACTACCACAAACTTACCTCTATATTCTCAACGATGCTGAGAGTGCCGGCTACTTTTACCACGATGTGACGCAGATCATCGGGTCGAAGGAGGTGCTTTTCTTTCCATCTGCCTACAAGAGAGCAGCAAAATACGGGCAGCTTGATCCCGCCAACGAGGTTCTCCGTACAGAGACACTGAGCAGGCTGCAGGGTGAGAAGGAGCCACTGATCATCGTCAGCTATCCCGATGCACTGGCAGAAAAGACAGTCTCCGGGAAACAGTTGAGAGAGAACACCCTCAAGGTCAGGGTGGGTGAGCAAGTGGACGCCTCTTTCGTGGGGGAGGTGCTTGAGAGTTACAACTTCAGATATGTCGATTACGTCTATGAGCCGGGTCAGTATGCCGTGCGGGGTAGTATTCTCGATGTCTTCTCCTACTCCGGGGAGTTGCCTTTTCGCATCGATTTCTTCGGTGATGAGGTGGAGAGCATCCGCAATTTCGATCTGGAGACGCAGTTGTCGAAAGAGAAATTCAGTGAAATACGGATCGTCCCCGAGTTCGGGCGTTCAGGCTACAAGCAGGCATCACTGTTCAATTCACTCCCTTCAGATGCGATCGTTGGCATTGAAGATATCCGATGGATAACCAGCCGGGTGGAGTCACTCAATGAGGATGAACTGCATATCGATCCGAAAGATGTCTCCTTCGTGAAAGCCGATCTGTTATCGAAGAGGGAGTTTCTGGAGGATATTAAACCATTCAGGCAGGTGCGGTTCGATGTGAAGATGCAGGAGAGCCCCGATGCTGTCATCCGGTTCCAAACCTCATTGCAACCGCTCTATCACAAGAATTTTGATCTGTTGAGTAATTCTCTCCATCAGTATATGGAGGAGGGGTACACGCTTTATATTCTCAGTGACAGTGAGAAACAGCAAAAGCGACTTTTCCACATCTTCGAAGACCGTGATGATCCCATTCCTTTTACACCCGTAAACAAAACACTTCATGAGGGATTCCTGGATGAGACACTTAAGATCTGTTGTTTTACAGATCATCAGATCTTCGACCGTTTTCACAAGTACAGCCTGAAGTCCGACAAAGCACGGTCGGGTAAGTTGGCACTCACACTCAAGGAACTCAATCAGCTGCAACAGGGTGATTTCGTGGTGCATATGGATCATGGCATTGGTAAGTTTGCCGGCCTTGTACGCCTGCGCATCGGCCAGAAGGTGCAGGAGGTGATCAAGCTCACCTACCTCAACAACGATGCGGTGTTTGTCTCTATTCATTCACTACACAAGGTGTCGAAATACAAAGGCAAAGAGGGTGAGTCGCCACAGCTGAACAAACTGGGTTCAGGTGCCTGGGAGAGGGTCAAGGAGCGGACAAAGAGCAAGATCAAGGATATTGCCCGTGATCTGATAAAGCTCTATGCACAGCGTCAGCAGGAAAAAGGGTATGCCTACACGAAAGACACCTATCTGCAGACGGAGCTCGAGGCTTCATTCATGTATGAGGATACCCCTGATCAGATCAAAGCCACGCGCGATGTGAAAGCGGATATGCAGAGTGAGCAGCCTATGGACCGGCTTATCTGCGGAGATGTAGGGTTCGGCAAAACGGAGATCGCCATCCGTGCAGCTTTCAAGGCTGCCACCGACGGTAAGCAGACAGCTGTGCTGGTGCCCACCACCGTGCTGGCCACGCAGCATTATCACACTTTCAGTGACAGGCTCTCCAGTTTCCCGGTGAAGGTGGACTATTTAAGTCGCGCACGGACAGTGAAAGAGCAGAAAGTGATCCTCAATGATCTGAAGGAGGGAAAAATTGATATCCTTATCGGCACACACCGCCTTGTGGGGAAAGATGTGCAATTCAAAGATCTGGGGTTGCTGATTATTGATGAGGAGCAAAAGTTCGGCGTCTCAGTGAAAGAGAAGCTGAAGCAGATGAAGATCAATGTGGATACGCTCACCATGACTGCCACACCTATACCCCGTACACTACAGTTCTCATTGATGGGCTCGCGTGACCTCTCCACCATCGGCACGCCGCCACCGAACCGTTACCCTGTGCAGACAGAGGTGCACACCTTCGATCTGGAGATCATCCGCGATGCCATTAACTTCGAGATGAGCCGCAACGGCCAGGTTTTTATCGTGAACAACCGCATACAGAACATCTACGAGCTGGAGACAATCATAAGGCGTGAGATTCCCGGAGTGCGTGTGGCTGTGGGGCATGGACAGATGGATCCGAAGAAACTGGAGGGTGTGATCGCCGACTTCATGAACCAGGAGCAGGATCTGCTGATAGCTACCACTATCATTGAGTCGGGGATAGATATGCCCAACGTGAATACCATCATCGTGCTCGATGCACAGAACTTTGGCCTGAGCGACCTGCACCAGCTGCGCGGAAGGGTGGGGCGGAGCAACCGTAAGGCATTCTGTTACCTGCTTGCACCGCCGTTATACACCCTGAGCAGCGACTCAAGGCGACGACTGCAGGCGATAGAGAATTTCTCGGAGCTGGGCAGCGGCATTCATATAGCCATGCAGGACCTGGATATCAGAGGTGCCGGCAATCTGCTGGGTGCAGAACAGAGTGGGTTTATTGCTGATCTGGGGTATGAGACCTACCGTAAGATCCTCACCGAGGCGGTGCAGGAACTGCGCAAGGATGAGTTCGCCGACCTCTATCAGGAGCAGCAGGAGGCAAGGGCCGAAGAGGAGAATTATGTGGATGAGGTGCTGGTGGAGAGTGATCTGGAGCTTATGTTCCCGGTGATATATATCCCCAATGATGCGGAACGTGTGGCTATCTACCGTGAGTTGGACAACATGGAGACTGAGACAGATATCCTTGATTTCACCAGACGACTGGAGGACAGGTTTGGGAAGATCCCCTCGCAGGGTAAAGAGCTTATTCGTATTGTACGGCTGCGCCGCCTTGCCAAATCACTCGGTATTGAGAAAGTCGTGCTGAAGAACAATCAGATGACCCTGAACCTGATCTCTGATCCCCATTCACCCTATTATCAATCTGCTGCCTTCGACAAGCTGCTCTTCTTTGTACAACAGCACGTACGGCAGTGTCAGCTGAGGGAGGTCGGGAAAAAACGTTCCGTGGTTATCCGACACATCGACACTGTGGAAACAGCTGTTGCCACAATAGAGGAGATCCTTCGCTACAATATAGGGGAGACAGATACGCTAAAATGATATACTGATCTCAGAATAATCCTTCAATAGATAGATATCTTTCTCCTGTATCGTAATTAAATGTGAGAATGCGTTTTCTTTCAGTCAGCTCAGCAACTTTCTTCGCTACTGCAGCCAGCGTGGCACCCGTGGAGATACCGCCGAGGATGCTTTCCTCCCTTGCCAGTCGGCCGGCATAGTCATACGCCTCCTTTTTAGTTACCTTGATGACGCTGTCCAGCACGGTGAGATCAAGCGTGTCGGGTATGAATCCCGCTCCTATGCCTTGTATGGCATGAGGACCCGATCTTCCTTCGGTGATGATCGGTGAGTCGACCGGTTCTACACCTATCACCTGTATGGATGGAAATCTTTTCTTCAGCTCTCTGCCCACGCCGGTGATGTGTCCACCCGTACCAATGCCTGTAATCAGGTAATCCAACCCTTCAGGAAAATCGATTAGAATCTCCTGTGCTGTCTTCTCTGCATGAACGACCGGGTTGGCTTCATTTTGAAATTGTTGCGGTATCCAGGAACCGGCGATCTCTTGCTGCAGCTCTTCCGCTTTCGCGATGGCTCCCTTCATCCCTTTCTCACGGGGTGTGAGCACCAACTCCGCACCATAGATAGCCACGAGGCGTCTTCTTTCCACCGACATGGATTCGGGCATCACAATGATCACCCTGTAGCCTTTTGCAGCACCCACAAATGAAAGGCCTACGCCTGTATTACCGGAAGTGGGTTCTATAATGGTGTCACCCGGTTGCAGCAATCCCTGCTTTTCAGCCTCTTCCACCATCGCCAGTGCAATACGGTCCTTGATGCTTCCGGCGGGATTCTGTTTTTCCAGCTTTATCCACACTTCCTGATCCGGAAACAGGCGCTCTAACCTCACATGAGGTGTGTTGCCTATGGTCTCTAATATATTATTGTACCTCATTTTGTTTGATTTAATTAAAGGTTGAATTTACGATTCTTCAATTTGTGCAATTAATATGCTCAGATGACAAAATCGTGCGGGTTGTTAAAATCTTTTACGGTTCTTATCTTCACATCCACAGAGTTATAAACCAGCGAGAAAGGAATCACACTTTGTGTAAGCCATGCGCCTCCTCCGATAGTGGAGTTGTGTCCTATCACCGTTTCACCTCCCAGGATGGTCGCATTGGCATAGATAACCACATCATCTTCCACCGTTGGGTGGCGTTTCACATCAGAGAGTTTCTTCTCCACGTAGAGTGCACCCAGTGTGACGCCCTGGTAGATCTTCACGTTGTTACCTATCTCTGCCGTTTCACCTATGACGATGCCTGTACCGTGATCCATAAAGAGGTTCTTTCCAATTTTTGCCGCAGGATGGATGTCAATGCCTACTTTGGCGTGTGCATACTCAGAGAAGAGCCTGGATATAAGTGGCAACCCGAGTTGATAGATCTCATGGGCAATACGATAGGCACAGAGTGCATAAAAGCCCGGATAGGTGATGATCACCTCCTCCAGTGTTTTGGCTGCAGGGTCAAATTTCAGATAACATGCCGCATCTTTATACAATCGCTCCTGCAACGATGGAAACTTTTGAAAGAAAGCTTCTGTTTTTTCATCGGCAGCCTTCCTGTTATGAAGTGATGTTATGTTTGCATGAAGTTTTTCAGCTGCTTTCAGTAACCCATCCTGTATGTTCATCGATTCCGGGCAGTCACAAATAGGGAACATAAGTGAGATCAGTGATTCAATCACCTCCTCCAGATCGCATTTATTAATGGGAATGTTGATGGGTTGGGGAGTAAACTGTTTTATTAATTCATTGGTCTTGTCCGTCATAAATTGAATGATAATTTGAAAAAAAGTCTTTTGACTTTCATTTACTGGTGATGAGGTATGATCTTGCTGATTCTCCCGATCAGCTCATCCCCCAATGCTTTTTTTATCTCTATATGTTTGAGCGTTTCCATCACGAACGGGTTCTTATCAAAGGCACCACGTACATATTCGAAATCCATTGCCCTGTCCTGAATATTACCGTCGGCACCAAAACCGGTTTTGAAAGAGAGAGAGAACTCTTTTTTGGCATCTCTGTAGATCATTTCATCAAGGGTTACCACACATTCTTTCCATTTCTGCACAATGGCAATCACATCAATCGCTGTGATCGTCTCAGCTTGTAACCCGTAGAAAGATTGAATTTTGTCCCATGCCCAGGTCCATTCATTTACATAATAATCCTGATGTAGTTTGGCGAAAACAAGATTGATCTCTTTCAGTTTAGTGATTTCACCCGATTCAATTTTACACAACAGGTTATCAATTTCCGATTTGGGAGCAATCAATCCCGAGATATCAACCCATTCACCCACTCCGGGAGTGGTCATAGGATCGAGTCTTTCCCTGATCTCCTCATTGCTTTTAAACGCTGTATGCTCGAGACGCTTAATGATTGAGTTTCCAAGGAATTTATGAATGATGATTTCATATAATTCAAGTCCCCGTATTAGCGATGAATTGGTAATGATACAACTTTGATAGGTGTATATCTCTGATGTCTCTCCTGCTGTGGCCTGCAGGTTTTTCAGTATCTCCACACCTGCAAACACTTTCTGAATGGTATAGGGGCTGAGCAGGTTGAAATTGATACAATCGAGTTTATCAGGATCTTTCCGTCGGTCTCTTTCAGGCCATTTCTTTGCATCCCTGATGGTGCCTACACTGCGCAGGTTCACTCCGGGAGCGATATGTGTGCCGTTGTCCTTTTCTACCAGATAGGAAAAGGGTAGGTTGG
Organism: Proteiniphilum sp.; assembly: GCA_015478855.1. Lineage (GTDB taxonomy): Bacteria > Bacteroidota > Bacteroidia > Bacteroidales > Dysgonomonadaceae > Proteiniphilum. The sequence goes on along the minus strand of JADMKJ010000104.1, from coordinate 9,823 downwards.
ATGTGTCGGCATGCTGGTAATGACGTCCCAGAATCAGGGAGAAGGCACCTACTTTGGCGGGCCACAACACATATGAGTTACTGGTTGTTTTGGCTCCACGCTCAATTATTCCCTGATGAATGGGTCCCAGTTTATACATGTGGTTACTCTGGTTGGAGCCCGAGCCGGCATTCATGAATGAGAACATCCCGGCGATCAGCAGTGTCGACTTGTGATGGGTAACAGTGTAAGGGCCGGCAAAAAGAGCACATGCCTCACCGTTCTCCCCCTGACAGTTACTGAAGAAGAGTGAGTCGGATGCTGAGTAGCCATGATCTATATGACATGCCTGTCCGATGAAACAACGTGCCATGATGGAGCCGCCATCGATGGTGGATCCCGAGGAGATAATAAAATCTTCTGCAATCACATTGCGTCCGATATAAACAGGGTCATGCTCATTACTGTTGATGCTCCCGTTCTTCAGTTTCATTGCCCCGGCAATCCTACAGTGAGGACCTATCCTTACATTCTTGATATAACCCACATTCACTATCATGCAGTCATGTTCGATGGTTCCTCTGTCGGAGGCATGCTTTTCACAATAAAAGTCGATGATCGCTTTCATCCGCTCTATCAGTATGGGGCGATGTCGATAGAGTGAGTAGATATAAGCAAAATGAGCCGACAGCTTATCGTTGATATGCACCTCTCTGCCCCCTGTTTCGTTCAGTACATTCACCTCCACACCGTTCCCGAAATTGGTCATGCCATCGACCAGCAGTACATCCACATTCTGAATGAAGCAGTTATCACCGATGGTGTAGTTGGCGATGTAGTTCTGCACATTCTCTATCACCACATTGTCACCAATGGTACAGTTATGTATTACTGCACAATTGATACCTGCATGTTTTTTTAATCCTCCGGCAAGTGGAAATTCCGATTCAAATATACCCATTTCGATTTTCCCGGAAAACTTCGTGTTTCTCACATAGACGGGATCAAATCCCTGCTTTACGGATACAGCTCCCCAATCGCAGCAACTGCATCCATTTTTCGTGAGCTGATTTATCTCCTTCACTGTCAGGTTTCTGTATGTATGCATGTGATGTGTGTAATTATGGAGTGTGAAAGCATAGATATAGTAAAAGCGAGAATCCTGTAAGGGAATCCCGCTTTCCTGAATTGTTTAAATAGCTTTTAAAGCATCAAAGATCAATCTTTCAAGTTCCTCAGCCAGTTCGGGATTATCTTTTACAGCCGCTTTGGCTGCATCCCGTCCCTGTCCCAGCTTGGTGTCATTATAGCTGTACCACGATCCGCTTTTCTTAATGATGTTAAGCTCAGAGCCCAGGTCGATGATCTCACCTGTGCGGGAGATACCTTCACCGTACATGATATCGAATTCAGCCTTACGGAAGGGAGGTGCTACTTTGTTTTTTACCACTCTCACACGGGTGGGTCTTCCTATCTGCTGTTCACCATCCTTTATAGGTGATCCGTTACCCCTGATATCCAACCTTACAGATGAGTAGAACTTCAATGCATTTCCTCCGGTGGTTGTTTCAGGATTCCCGAACATGACACCTATTTTCTCACGTAACTGGTTGATGAAGATGCAGGTGGTGTTGGTCTTGCTGATGGCGGAGGTGAGTTTCCTGAGTGCTTGTGACATCAGGCGTGCCTGTAGTCCTACGTTGGAGTCACCCATATCTCCTTCAATCTCTTTCTTGGGTGTGAGTGCTGCCACAGAGTCTATCACCACAATATCAACCGCTGAGGAGCGAATAAGCTGCTCGGCAATCTCCAGCGCTTCTTCACCGCTACTGGGCTGTGAGATCAGCAGCTCGTCGGTGTTCACGCCTAATTTCTCAGCGTAAAAACGATCAAAAGCGTGCTCGGCATCAATAAATGCTGCTACACCACCCGCCTTTTGGGCTTCGGCAATGGCATGAATGGCGAGGGTCGTCTTACCCGATGATTCAGGACCGTAGATCTCGATGACACGACCACGGGGATAACCACCTACACCAAGTGCCACATTCAGACTGATAGAACCTGAAGAGATGACAGATACATCAACCACCTGCTCATCCCCCATCTTCATGATGGATCCTTTACCGTAGGTCTTTTCAATTTTATCCATCGCTGCACGCAGCGCTTTCATCTTTTCACTATTATTATTTGTATCTTTCTCTTTTCCTTTAACCGGTTCTTTCACCTGTTCTTGTTCCATAATGCTCTATTTGTTTTTAATTTTTCCTACATTGTGTCATTCCCGTTGATTATGCCTGCACTTAAAAAAACAGAGAAGCATCTGTCTGTCAGGAGTGACGCAGCCTGATGAATTTTTCAAACGACCCCTAAAATTTGCGCTGCATGGTTCTTTGTGTCCACACCACGCCCTTCAATAACATGGCTGATGGTACCCTCTGCATCTATCAGGAAGGTGGTGCGTACTGTGCCCATGAATTTTTTTCCCATCATCGATTTTTCTTTCCACACACCAAACTCCTCTGCCAGTTTCTTGTCACTGTCAGCAATCAATGGAAATGGGAGGGAGAATTTTTCGATGAATTTTTTATGCGACACCTCACTGTCGACGCTCACACCCACGATCTCAAAACCCGCTCCCCGCAGTTCGGCATATCCGTCGCGCAGGCTGCATGCCTGTGCTGTGCATCCGGGGGTGTTATCTTTCGGATAGAAATAGAGTGCCAGCTTTTTACCTGCGAAGTGGCTCGCTTTTACAGGATTTCCGTTCTGATCGGTACCTAAATATTCAGGTATAGTATCGCCAATATGTAATGCCATTGATTTTTAAAATAAGTTTAGTTTTCAAAGATATAAAAAAATATTCAGATGTGGAGAAAAGAATAATCGCCTATTTTTTATACCAGTTGATACATCCCTCCCGGGAGTGATTCCACAATATGCTTCATCTCCATTTCAAGCAATATAAGAAAAAGTTCTGTCACCGGAATATTAAGTTCAATGGCAAGCGTGTTCACCTGTACTGCTCCCCTGTTGCTCAGAAGATTGAATAGCTTCTCCTCTTCGTCGCTCAGTGCAGGGAATATCTCTTTCTGTACAGGGAGCGCCGGTTTCGCATCCTCCTCCCAACCCATATAAGAGATGAAGTGATCTGAACCACGTAGTAATACCGCTTTATTGTCGGAGATCAACTGGTTGCAGCCGATCGACATCTTGTCACGAATACGTCCCGGTAATGCAAATACTTCCCGGAAGTAGGAGTTGGCAATATCGGCTGTAGTGAGTGATCCTCCTTTCATGCCTGATTCTATCACTACCACTGCGTCGGCCATGCCTGCGACGATACGGTTTCGTTTCACGAAATTGTGCTTGTCAGGATTGGTATTGCTGGGAAACTCAGTGAGCAGTGCCCCTGTTTTCAGCATATCCACCGCTGTCTGGCGGTGCAGTGACGGGTAGATGCGATCCAGACCATGCCCCAGCACTGCAACGGTGGGTAAACCGTTGTGCAGTGCAGCCCTGTGGGCACATATATCCACGCCGTATGCCAGACCGCTGATGATCAGTATATCCGGCAGTTTTGCCGAGATCTCTTCGATGAACTTCCTGCAGAACTCCTCACCATACCTTGTGGCATTACGTGTGCCGACAATGCTTATTGCCTTCTCCCGGTTCAGGTCGGCATTGCCTTTGGCATACAGCATTAGCGGAGCGTCGATGCATTGCGAAAGTCGCTGCGGATAGCTCTTGTCGGTAAAAAAGTGGATCTGCAGGTTGTTTCTGGTGACGAACGCCAGCTCTCGCTCAGCCCGTCTCATCACCTCCGGGTTGCGTATCTCCTCTATGGCTCTTCGGGAAAGGCGGGGGATGGCTTCCAGCTTGCGGCTGCTCTCTTTAAAAACGGCCTCCTCATCACCCACAACCTGCATCAGATTACGGGCATGCATCACACCCACACCTTTTATCAGAGTGAGTGCGATCCGGTATATAGATTTGTCGTCCATTAGCGATAAGCAATAAGCAGTAAGC
>JADMKJ010000104.1:3509-5718 GCA_015478855.1 Proteiniphilum sp. | reverse complement strand
TCCCACCTTCTCCAGGAAATCGTGACGAGCCACCTCGAAATAGTGCTGATAGTTGGCATTGTTCACATGTCCTTGCGTATCGCACTCATAGTCGCGTACTCTCAATATGATTTCAAAAATCGGTCGTGTCACTTTGTCAATACTTTATATTTCTTTCAGCGCTTTTTATTCAACCACTCACGGGCATTGGCGAATGCCTCCATCCAGGGTGTTACATCATGCTTCCGGTAACCGAACGGGTAGTAGGCATTCTGCCAGGGGAAGATAGTCCGTTCCAGGTGGGGCATCATCGCCAGGTGACGTCCGTCGCGGGAGCAAACGGCAGCGGTGGCATAGTCAGAGCCGTTGGGGTTGCCGGGATATTCGTCATAGAGATATTTCGCTACAACGCTGTAGGCCGATTCTGATTCAGGCAGCGCAAAGCGTCCTTCTCCGTGAGCCACCCAGATCCCCATTTTCGTGCCTTCGAGCGATTTGAACATCACCGACTCGTTCTTAGGTATTTCCACACTTACGAAGGCCGATTCGAACTTGTGTGAGAGGTTATGCTCCATCTTTGGATGGCTCTCGCCCATTTCGGGGTAGATCATACCCAGCTCCATCAGCAGCTGACAACCGTTGCATATACCCAGGCTGAGGGTCTCCTCCCTCGCATAGAAGTTCTCAAGCGCACTTTTCGCTTTCTCGTTGTAGCGGAAGCCGCCGGCCCATCCTTTGGCTGAACCCAGCACGTCAGAATTGGAGAAGCCGCCGCAGAAGACGGCAAACTGCACATCATCCAGTTTCTCGCGTCCCGATGTGAGATCGGTCATATGTACATCTTTTACATCAAAGCCGGCGAGGTATAGTGCATAGGCCATCTCACGCTCTCCGTTGGTCCCTTTCTCCCGGATGATCGCGGCAGTGAGACCTGTGCGCTCTTTCCTGTCAGGGTTGAGCCCCAGCTCTTCCATCCTGCCGGTGAAGGAGGGGTTAAAGTCGAATTGTAACGGCTGATGCTTATAGTTGTTGAATCGCTGTGTCGCACAGGTTTCACCGCTCTGTTTGCGGTCGAGGAGGTAGGAGCTGTTGTACCATACATCGCGCAGTTGATCAATTTCAAATACCTGCCGGAATTCATCTTTGGCAATGATCAGCCTGCGTTCCTCGATGGGTCGTGCCACGATGGCAAACCCCACGCCGTAATCGTCAAGGATCTTCTCCACCAGGCGGTGATGCTTCACCTGAACAAGTACTCCCGGGTTTTCCGAGAAGAGTATCTTGATCAGGTCGGCATGGCGTATTTTGTCGAAGTGTGCCTCCAGGCCTCCCTGCGGGTTGGCGAAGCACATCTCAAGCATGGTGGTCATCATCCCTCCGGCGGAGATATCATGTCCGGCGAGGATCAACCCGCGGCTGGTAAGTTCCTGGATCGCAGCGAAAGCATTCTTGAAGTATTCAGCATCGGTCACCATGGGCGCTTCATCACCCATCTTGCTCATCGTCTGTGCAAAGGCCGATCCTCCCAGTTTAAAGGTATCGTAAGAGAAATCGATGTAATAGAGGTAGGTCCCCTTAATGTAGGCCAGTACCGGTGATACGATCCTGCGGATATTCTTCACCTCGGCAGCGGCGGAGATGATAACCGTTCCGGGGGAGTAGACCTTTTCATCGCCATATTTCTGCGTCATCGAGAGTGAATCCTTTCCCGTGGGGATGTTGATACCCAGGTCGCAGGCAAAATCGGAACAGGCTTCCACCGCCTTATAGAGACGGGCATCCTCACCCGGGTTGCGGCAGGGCCACATCCAGTTGGCACTGAGTGATACACTCTGCAGCCCCTCAGCCAGTGGTGCGAAGACAATGTTGGTGAGCGCTTCTGCGATGGCCATCACCGATCCAGCAGCAGGGTCTATCATCGCCACCTGCGGGGCATGTCCGAGAGATGTAGCCATCCCCGCATATCCCCTGTAGTCGAGCGCGATGGCTCCGCAGTCGCTCAGCGGCAGCTGTATCTCGCCCTGGCACTGCTGGCGGGCAATCTTACCCGTTACGGAGCGGTCCACCTTGTTGGTGAGCCAGTCCTTGCAGGCTACCGCCTCCAGCTTCAGCACGTTCTCTATATATGTTCCCAGCTGTTCCGGGTCATATACCGGAGCAGTGTACTCTTCTTCTATGGTGTTGTCTTCCATGATGGTGACAGGCGGTTTCCCGAAGAAATCCTCCAGCT
>JADMKJ010000104.1:1660-3409 GCA_015478855.1 Proteiniphilum sp. | reverse complement strand
CCGCCGGTCTGCTCCACCAGCTCGGAGAGACAGTTCAGGTGGCCGCCTGCACCATGATCATGTATGGAGACGATGGGGTTCTCATCCGATTCAGACAGGGCGCGGATGACGTTGGCCACACGCTTCTGCATCTCGGGGTTGGCACGCTGCACGGCATTCAGCTCGATGCCCGATGAATATTCTCCCGTGTTGACGGACGAGACGGCACCGCCGCCCATGCCGATGCGGTAGTTATCACCGCCCAGCACCACCACTTTTTCACCGCTTTCAGGTTCTCCCTTTAACGCGTCGCGCTTGTTGGCATAACCGACACCTCCGGCGAGCATGATCACCTTGTCATAGCCGAACTTCTTCTCGTTCTCTGCATGCTCAAAGGTGAGCAGAGAGCCGCAGATAAGCGGCTGACCGAATTTGTTACCGAAGTCGGAGGCGCCATTGGAAGCTTTGATCAGTATCTGTTCAGGCGTCTGATAGAGCCATTTGCGGGGAAAGAGTCTCTCTTCCCACGCACGCCCCTCTTCCAGTCGGGGGTAGGAGGTCATGTAGATGGCTGTGCCGGCCACGGGGAGTGAGCCTTTCCCTCCTGCCAGCCGGTCGCGGATCTCGCCGCCCGTGCCTGTGGAGGCACCGTTGAACGGCTCTACTGTGGTAGGGAAGTTATGTGTTTCTGCTTTGAGTGAAAGTACGCTCTCCACCTCTTTTGTCGCGAAGAAATCGGGCTTGTCGCCGCTGGCAGGTGCAAACTGTTCAAAAACGGGCCCCTGTACGAAAGCGACGTTGTCCTTATAGGCAGAGATGAGACTGTTGGGGTTTACGCTGGAGGTCTTCCTTATCAGCTGGAACAGTGTCAGCTCTTTCTCCTCACCATCGATGATGAACGTGCCGTTGAATATCTTGTGCCGGCAGTGTTCGGAGTTCACCTGCGAGAAGCCGAACACCTCACTGTCGGTGAGCTTGCGTCCCATCTTTTCGCTGACCGCGTTGAGATAACCAATCTCATCATCACTCAGTGCGAGACCTTCTGCAGCGTTATATGCTGTGATGTCATCGATATAAAGTATTTCTTCCGGTTTTTTCCCGATGGTGAAGAGAGATTGATCCAGATTCTCATACTTTCGCTGCAGCATGGGATCGAATGCAGCTGTTTCATTTTCCGGCCGGGGAGTATACTCCTCGATGCGTGTGATACCTTCGATACCCATGTTCTGTGTGATCTCCACCGCACAGGTGCTCCAGGGAGTGATCATCTCGCGACGGGGGCCGACAAACTGCCGGTCGACACGCTCAGTGTTGAGCATCTCTGCCTCTCCAAAAAGCCAGGCCAGTTTTTTTTCTGTTTCCTCGGTGAAGGATATCTCGGCTTGTACGGCAATTACACTTTGAGAGGGGGTACTGAAAAATGAAATCATATCTATGTTTTTAGATTGTATCAGTTAGAGAATGAGGGTGTTGAATCAGGAGGGGCGTACGTCCGATTCCATTTATCCATCGATTCCCGTTTGTCTGATTGAAGAGACAAAGTTAGTGAACTTTTTCGTTAAGTCAAATGCGCAAAGGTCAAACTTGTTTGATCTTTGCCATGACGAGAAAAAGTCTAATGGCAATTGAACTTTTTCGTTAAGTCAAATGCGCAAAGGTCAAACTTGTTTGATCTTTGCCATGACGAGTACTATTTCGATAAGCGAGAGCAGAGCGAACCATTTTTGCTATGTCGAGCGCAGAAATAGTCTGCAAGAAAAAGTCTAATGG
>JADMKJ010000104.1:0-1560 GCA_015478855.1 Proteiniphilum sp. | reverse complement strand
TCCGGGTTAGGGGCGATGTTGTCAGATATCTCTTACGCGCTGCTCACACTGCTGGGGATGAGTTTTGTCACCGGGTTTATGGAAAAATATGAATTATGGTTACAACCATTTGCAGGAATCATCCTTATCCTTTTTGGTTTGACTGTTTTCCGTTCCAATCCGCTCAATGAGTGGAAGCCTGACGAGGTGCCCAAAGAAACGCGCTATTTCAGGGATTATCTCACATCTTTTCTGCTCACTTTATCCAATGCCGCGATTATTCTGGTGTTTGTTGGTCTCTATACCCGCTTCTCCTTTAATCCGATTGCAGACGGGACGAGCTTTCTTTTTGCCGGAGTGGCCGCGTTTATTGTCGCAGCCTTTTCCTGGTGGTTTTTTCTGACACTGTTTGTCTCCCGTTTACGCCGGCATTTTAACCGGAACGGGTTAGCATTGCTGAACAGGACGGTAGGTTCCATCTTCATGCTGCTCGGTGCGGGAGGGATCCTGATTTCCCTCTTCCCCGATCTGTTTTAACCCTGTTTCCCTATCTCTATCACCTCGAGATCTCTGATGTTCCCTTCATCCAGCACAAAGCGAAGGAGCGTACGCACACGGTGGAATCCATACTTGCCTGCAGCTCCGGGATTCATATGCAGGCAATTGAGCTTCTCGTCATAGATCACCTTGAGGATATGTGAATGACCTGCAATAAACAGTTTGGGTGGACGGGCATATAACTCTGAACGGATGGAGGGGTCGTAGCGACCCGGGTAGCCACCGATATGGGTCATCAACACCTCTACATCCTCGAGTGTGAAGCGCAGTGTCTGCGGATAAGTGATGCGGGTGGAGTAGTCGTCGATGTTGCCATAGACGGCACGGAAAGGCTTCATCGCCTCAAAGCGGTTGGCCAGCTCCAGCGAGCCGATGTCTCCCGCATGCCATATCTCGTCGCACGGTGCGAAATAATTCTCAAATTTCTCATCCCAGACACCGTGAGTGTCGGAAAGCAACCCTATCCTCTTCATCTTTTCCGTTTTGTAGCGCTTTCAATTACAAAAATCAGCACAAAACCGACAATCAGGAAAAAGATGGCGCCCAGCAACAAGGATTCATTTCCTGTGATGGTTTCATAGGTGCCGGGTAGAATGTTTTTCTCAGCCAGCGGACTTACTTCTCCATGGCGGTCGGTGAACGATTTGGTCACCTCCTTCCATGGCCAGATCTTGTTGAGTGAACCGACCATAAAGCCCGCCAGCAGAGCGATGGTGAGGGTATGAAAATTCTTCAGTAGCCATGAAAGAAAATTGGAAAAGGCAACGATCCCGATCGCAGCACCGGCCAGAAACAGCAGTAGCACGGGGATATTCAGATCCCCTACTGCGCCAAGTATAAACTGGTACATCCCGAGCAGTACGAGGATGAAGCTTCCGGAGATACCGGGTAAAATCATGGCACAGATTGCAATCATTCCTGAGAAAAAGATATAATACCAGGAGGTGTTTGCTTCAGTTGGTGAAATCACCGTAATAAAATAAGCGATTGCTATTCCGGCAATACCTGCTATCACAGCTCCGG
>JADMKJ010000103.1 GCA_015478855.1 Proteiniphilum sp. | reverse complement strand
ACGCACACGGCGGAGGCATTCTCTACCACGATGGCACCTACTACTGGTATGGGGAACATCGTCCTCACAGAGGATATATCACGGAAGAGGGAGTCACCTGTTATACCTCCAGGGATCTCTATCACTGGAAGAATGAAGGTGTGGTGATGTCGGTTTCTGAGGATGAAGAGCGCCCCATCGCGAGGGGATGTATTATTGAGCGGCCTAAGGTAATCTATAATGAGGCCACGAAGATGTTTGTGATGTACTTCCATCTCGAATTGAAGGGGCAGGGGTATGCTGCCGCGCAGTATGGCGTTGCGACAAGCACTTCTCCCACGGGACCGTTCACCTACCTGAAATCATCCCGGGTAAACGACGGGCACTGGCCGCTCAACATGTCACAGGAAGAACAGCAACTGAAGGTTACCATAGACGATCATACCGAATGGTGGACTCCACAATGGAGCAAGGATGTGAAAGAGGGTATGTTCGTAAGGCGTGATTTCCGGGGAGGACAGATGTCGCGCGATATGACACTGTTTGTTGATGAGGACCGGAAAGCATATCATATATACGCCTCGGAAGAAAACCTGACGCTGCAGATTGCCGAGCTGTCGGACGATTACCTGAGTCATACAGGCCGCTATATCCGCGTGGAAGCGGGTGGTCATAACGAAGCACCGGCACTGTTCAAAAGGAATGGACGTTATTTTATGATTACTTCCGGATGCACCGGCTGGGAACCCAACGCAGCCCGTCTGCTGGTGGCTGATGAGATCATGGGAGAATGGAACGTGATGCCCAACCCGGCAAGAGGAGAAGGAGCTGAACGCACCTTTGAATCACAAAGTACCTTCATCCTGCCGGTCGCCGGGAAAGATGATGCTTTTATCTTCATGGCGGACAGGTGGAAACCACGGAGCCTGGGCGACAGCCGTTATATCTGGTTGCCGGTACTGTTCGAAAAAGGATACCCCATACTCCGATGGATGGATAAATGGTCGATCGGGATTTTTGACGAACTGTCGGGCGACAGGAACAGCCGCCCCGGTATATGATGGTTAGAGTCTGTTGTGGAGTGCCCCACTACCTGCTGTTGAACCTGGCAATCGGCGGACAAAACGACGGCACCCCCGATGAAGCCGCTTTTCCGCTGCAGTACGAGTTTGATTACGTGAGGGTCTAGCAGACGAAATAAGAACTATGTTGCTTTCTTGCCCCAGAAGGTGGCATTCAGATTCTTTTCGGTTCCTGCATAAACAATCGTAACACGTCGCGGGTTGGCCTCCCAGTCCACTTCCCTTTCAACGCAGACAATCACATTGCCCAGGGAGAGCTGCTTTTTGGATGCATCATAACTCCAGCTGCCTGTCAGCGCACCCGACATGGTACCGTTATCATGGAGCGTTAAAGCCGTTGCCCTGTTTTGTTGTCCGTAAATGTATTCCAGTTTGATATGCTCCCAGCTTCCCACCAGTGAATCCGAGGTGATGACCCCATAATCCGGCACGGCGGCGTAACGTTGGGGCAAAGCGATCGGCCAGAGGTTGTCGGGTTCACTTTTAGATGCCGGACACCATACAATACGGCGGACGTGCCCCATCATGATGGCATTGGAGTAGGGATTGCCGCCAACGTTCTCAGGCAATCGTCCCTGCGACATGTAGAACCATTCGTTGCTGTTTTCCTTTTTAAAGATGGCACAGTGTGAAATGCCCACCCATCCCGGGCTGAGATTAAACTTATAGGGGTGGGTCACGATGGGGTAGCTGTCTCCCCGTCCGTTGGTGAAGTTACGCCCGGTGATATCGAGGTAGGGACCTTCGATGTTTTCGCTTCGCACCACCCGCGTGTTATAGGGTACATCAAGCCCGTCGTAGGCCATGAACAGATAGTAGTAACCATCCTTGTAAATAATCTCAGGAGCTTCGCTACCCTGCCAGCGTGACGCAGCTGTGCGAGTGCCCACTCTCACTCCATAGCGTGTCTCGAGCTCGCTCGCACTGTCAGCGTAAGGTTCACCTTGCATATTAAGCGGTTTACCTGTGGCTGCATCCACCTGCTGGAGAGCAAAACCGCTATGCCATGAGCCATATATCAGGTAATGCTTCCCCCCGGGTGTTACGATATAGGTAGGGTCGATCGCGTTGTAATAGAAATAGGCATCCCAACTGGAGAGGCTGGTGCGACTGTAATTTTTTCCACGATCGGATGAGGAGGTGGTCACGTATCCCTTGTCGGTCCATACGGCACCGGCAGGATCGGTCGATTCACACATGCCGATAAAGGCACGCTCCACCCAGCTGCCATCGAAGTTGGCCGACGTATTGTCTTTGCCCGTTTGGATATAGTTGTCGATAATGATGCTGTAGTACATGCGCAGGATCTCCTGCCCTCCCACATTGACCCGCCTGACGACAGGAGCCCAGTAGCCATAATTGATATTCTCCCCGGCAATAACATCGAGACCCATGCGCGAACGGATGGCGTTGAGCGAGTCGGCCACCCAGCTGGGGGCATCATAAAAGGGTCCTCCCACCCAATCCCAGTTGACCAGGTCTGTTGAGCGCTTGCCCTGAAAATGACCGTGCCCCTCATGCTCGTTTCCATACGAAGCATCGGTGCCGTACATATAGTAGTATCCGTTGTAATACGCAACCGACGGGTCATGCACGTTGGCCAGGTTCCACTCTCCCCGTTTCGACCACGAAGCAATCGACGAATAATCGTCGGCGTAGGTGGGGATGGTCCGTCCGGTTCCATTTCCAGGTTCGGGTTCAGGCTCCCCCCCGGGTTCAATACCATCATCCTTGCTGCATCCTGTCAGCAACAGAGCGGTTATCGTGATAAATAAAAACAACAAATACTTTTGTCTCATCTCAGCAATTTTTACGTTAGAAACTTCCTTATCAACATGTAGAAGTGAGGTCGACAAGGAAGTCTCTAAATTAAGCAATTAATTCCTATTGTACAACAGGACGAATATTGTACTTCTCCCTGAATGCAGGTCCGTTATCTTCATTCTTGTTTGCCGAGTTCCCTACCAGGTTTGGGTTGGCATTCAGCGTCGATTGAAAGATAGGGAAATATTCATGTCCCTTGTAGAAATAATTAAACGATGAATCGTCAGCGGTTTCAGCGGTAAGCTCTTCGGTTGAGGCAGTGCCGTCGCGCTTGTAATAACCATGCTTTACCAGCTGATTCAGACGTCCCTGATCGTAGAAAAATCCCCAGCGCAGCAGGTCGATACCACGTCCGTTCTCGCAACCGAACTCTTTAGGACGTTCCACGTTTGCAATCTGTTCGAAAAGAGCATCGGCAGAGGGGAAGTCGGCAAGTTTGAGCTCCGGCAGCGCTACGCGGCGACGTACCTGGTTGATGTAATCAATCGCTGTCTGGGTGGGTCCGTTGATTTCGTTCTCACATTCAGCAGCACGCAGCAAGACATCACTGTAACGCATCATGCGGAGGTTGACGCCGCACTGCAGCCCGTTTGTAATGGAACTGTAG
>JADMKJ010000102.1 GCA_015478855.1 Proteiniphilum sp. | reverse complement strand
CAGTCCGAAACCATCCGACCCGAAGACCATCCCCACGATGAGAAAGAGCAACAGCACTGGCACACCGAAACGATGCCCCGCTTTGCCTACCAACATGCTGATAAAGAATAAAACTGAGCCTGCAAGCAATAATAGTTCTGTACCGATCGTCATCCTGTAAGAGGGTAATTATTATTTTTGTGTAAATGAAATATAAGTATCTGCAACGGTCAGTGAAGCGGTGGTACCCATAATGAGGGGGTAGTTCTGTTTCACATGCCCCACGGGGAAATTAAAACAGACCGGAAAAGCATCATCTCTCACCACGTTGAAGATCGATTGTTGTAAATTGTCATACATCTGCTCATCCTCCTCATAATCGGTGAACTGCCCTACTATAAGTGCGCTGATGCGTTCAAACACTCCGGCCAGCTTTAACTGATGGATCATCCGGTCGGTCTTGTAGGGTGCTTCACCGATATCTTCTATGAAGAGGATACCGTCGCGAGGGACCCTGGCATACTTCGTACCCAGGATACTGCAGAAAACAGAGAGGTTACCCCCGAATAGTCTCCCGGCAGCCTCACCATTCCTGTTCAACTCATTCTTCCCTGTAACTGGGGTATGATACTCCACCGCATGTCCTGACACAATGCTTTTGGTGTACTGAACAGAGCGGTCCTCAGCTCCCTCATCGGAGAAATGTTTTGCCATGGGACCATGGATGGAGGCGATGCCATTGAGTTGCAACGCAGCATGGAGGGCGGTAATATCACTATAACCGATCACCCATTTGGGATGGGCCCTGATCCCGGAAAAATCCAGGTCATTGAGCAGGTGAACAACACCGTACCCGCCACGGGAGCAGAGGATCACCTTCACCTCCGGATCGTCAAAAGCTTCCTGCAGATCGTTGAGACGCTCATTCACAGAGCCACTGTAACGTCCGTGCTCACTTACTGCATGATCACCAATCACCGTTTGCAATCCCCACCCTTCAAGCACTGCTGCCGCCCCTTGCACTACAGAAGCGTCAATCTTTCCCGCGGGGGAAAGAATGACCGCTTTATCACTGGTTTGCATGTGAGGGGGGCGCTTCATTGCATAAAGATCACTTAACGATTACGCGTCTATATTGGCATAGGTTGCATTCTCCTCAATGAACTCGCGCCGCGGTGGCACCTCTTCACCCATGAGCATGGTAAAGATGATATCTGCATCGGCGGTATTCTCAATCGTCACCTGCTTCAGCAGTCGATTATGAGGATCCATCGTCGTATTCCAGAGCTGCTCGGCATTCATCTCGCCAAGACCCTTGTAGCGTTGCGTGTGGACCGCGTTCTCGTTTCCGTCAGCATACTTCTCAATAAAATCAAGCCTTTGCCGTTCACTGTAGCAATACTCCTCAGCCTTTCCCTTCTTGCAGAGGTAGAGTGGAGGTGTGGCAATATAGACATAACCATTTTCGATGAGCGGACGCATGTATCTAAAAAAGAAGGTGAGAATCAGCGTATCGATATGACTGCCATCCACGTCGGCGTCAGTCATCAGTATAATCTTGTGGTATCTCAGTTTTTTGATGTTCAGCTCCTTGGAGTCATCCTCCGTTCCAATGCTAACGCCCAATGCAGTGTAGATGTTCTTGATCTCCTCGCTCTCCAGCACCTTGTGTGGCATCGCTTTCTCCACGTTGAGAATCTTTCCGCGAAGGGGAAGGATCGCCTGGAACATGCGGTTACGGCCCTGCTTGGCGGTACCACCGGCAGAGTCACCCTCCACGAGGAACAACTCGCTCAGGATAGGATCTTTGCTTGAACAGTCGGCCAGCTTACCGGGTAGCCCCGCACCCGACAGGGGCGATTTGCGTTGTACCATCTCACGTGCTTTGCGGGCAGCCTGACGGGCTGTAGCAGCAAGAATAACCTTTTCTACAATCACCCTGGCATCTTTCGGATGCTCCTCGAGGTAGTACCTCAACGCCTCTCCGGTAGCCTGATCAACAGCGCCAATCACCTCACTGTTACCCAGCTTGGTCTTGGTCTGTCCCTCAAACTGCGGCTCCTGCACTTTTACCGAGAGTACAGCCGTGAGCCCTTCACGGAAATCATCACCGCTGATCTCCACCTTCACCTTATCGAGCAACTTCGAATCTTCGGCATATTTCTTCAACGTACGTGACAACCCTCTCCGGAAACCGGTGAGGTGCGTCCCTCCCTCAATGGTGTTGATGTTGTTCACATAGGAGAAGATATTCTCGTTGTAGGTATCATTGTAGGTCATCGCGATCTCAATGGGGATACCGTTCTTCTCCGTAACGATGTGAATAGGTGACTGGATGAGCGTATCCTTGTTCTTGTCGATATAACGAACGAACTCCTCCAGTCCCGTTTCAGAGAAAAAGCGCTCAGCTTTATGCGATCCATCCTCCCTTGCTGTACGCAAATCTGTGAGCGTCAGCGTGAGCCCTGCATTCAGGAAAGCCAGCTCGCGTAGACGGGTGGCCAGGATATCGTACCGGTACTCCAGGACGGTGAAGACTGTATCATCCGGCTTGAAGGTGATCACCGTTCCGTTATCTTTGGTTTCACCAACGATCTCTACACTCGCGTAAGGTTTACCCTGAGAGTACTCCTGCATATAAATCTTCCCGTTCTTGTGAACCTCGGCTTTGAGATAGATGGAGAGAGCGTTCACACAGGATACACCCACACCGTGTAGTCCTCCGGAGACCTTGTAAGACCCCTTGTCGAACTTACCTCCGGCGTGCAGCACGGTGAGCACCACCTCCAGCGCTGATTTTTTCTCCTTCTCGTGATAATCTACCGGGATACCGCGTCCATTATCTTTAACAGTAATAGAATTATCTTCGTTGATGATGACATTGATCTCCGTACAATAGCCGGCAAGTGCTTCGTCGATGGAGTTATCCACCACCTCGTACACCAGATGATGAAGCCCCTTCTCGCTGATATCCCCGATATACATCGCCGGACGTTTACGCACGGCCTCAAGTCCCTCGAGCACCTGGATATTTTGAGCAGAATAACTCCCGCTGGCTAAAATTTTTTCTTCTTCTGACATTTCTTTCAATAGTTATTAAATATCTCTGTGAATTAGCGCCTTACAATGGCATAAAAAGATCTTTTAAAATCGAACAAATATACGGAAAATTCGCCTCAACTACAACCCTTTTCTCCTTTTTTTAGCTTCACGCTCGTGGCCGTTGCAACAAAAAAAAGCGGACTACCTGTCCGCCTGTATCATCATGATGCGAAGTGCTCCGCATCAGAACGCATAATCAATCGCAGCCCTCACGGTTCGTACCTTCACGACATATGCCCCCACCTCCAGATGCGCAGGATGCACTGCATAGGCCTGCAGATCCTCGAGCGTATCAAACTCACTGTCGAGCAGGATATCGCAGTTGTCACACGATGCTTCCGCATGGTTCACCCGCACCTTCATGCTCCGGATCTGGGGGATCACACCCTTCAAAGTTTCCAGCTTCTCCTTTATGAGCAGGGCGTTCTCTTTTGCCGACAGCCCCTCAGCCTCACCGGCCAGCTTAAACATCACCAAATGTTTTATCATACCTGTGGTTGTTAGTAGTTATTGATTGCCCTCCATACAGTGCCTCCACTGATGTCAGGTTATGGAAGAACAAAAAAGCCGGACACATCTGTCCGGCTCTCTGTATGACTTTCGTTGCATAGAAATCAGCTCAAGCTGTTCACATGTGTAGCTAACTTCGATTTCAGGTTGTTGGCTTTATTCTGGTGAATAACATTCTTCTTTGCCAGCTTATCCAACATTGAACAAACCTCTGGATACAACTTCTGAGCTTCCTCCTTGGTTGTTGTTGCACGTAATTTACGAACCTGTCCTCTGGTGGTACGGGATGCATACCTGTTAGCAATACGACGCACTTTGGTTTGTCTGATTCTTTTTTCTGATGATTTGTGATTTGCCATTTTATAGACGCCTATATTAAATTCTTGTATATATTTTGTAGCCCATAGGGGAGTCGAACCCCTCTTTCAAGAATGAAAATCTTGCGTCCTAACCGATAGACGAATGGGCCCTGTTCGGGCGTTGACCCCATTTAAATATTTTTGATATCTAAATTGCGGGTGCAAATATAGGACCTTTTTCCGAAAGCACAAAACTTTTTTTACACAAAAAGCCATTTTTCTTTTAACGCCCTTTTATATATGGTCAAAACAGGAAAAAACTTTTTTTACCTTGTTTATATTGCTGCATTCAAATATTTTTCCTATTTTTGCACCCCGTAAATAAATGAAGAAATAAACAGAAATAATATAATCGTATGAAAAGAACATTCCAGCCCTCTAACAGAAAGAGAAAAAACAAACACGGATTCCGCACCAGAATGGCTTCGAAAAACGGAAGAAGAGTGCTTGCATCTCGTCGTGCCAAAGGCAGAGCAAGATTAACTGTGTCCGACGAGTATTAATCAAAAAGATATTTCCGGGAAAAAACAGGAACAGGGAAAAACCCTGTTCCTGTTTTTTATTTGTTTTTAATCGTCCCTATTATAGGTTTTCCACTCTCTTTTTCCATTCCTGCCCCTCTCTCTATTATTTTTTTTGTATTTTTGTATCCGGTAAGCTTATGCACTTTTACGATCGATTGTTATGAGCAAAAAACAAACAAAGAAATTCATTTTTGGCAACAGCATCCTGAGAAATCTGCTGATCATCATTGTCAGTAGCATACTCCTTGTACTGCTGTCGTTGTTATTTCTGAGCATTTACACAAGACATGGACAAAATGTGGTTGTCCCGGCACTCGAAGGACTCCAGGTTAGAGAAGCAAACACTATCCTGAATGCCAGAGGTTTACATGCTGAAGTGGTTGATTCCATTTATAGCAGTGATGCCGTTCCTGGGGCCATCTTTGATCAGACACCTAAAGGAGGCAATAAAGTGAAGGAGGGCCGCTCCATCTATATAACAATCTATTCCAAAAGCCCCCAGCAGGTTGCCGTACCGGGACTGGTAGATTACTCTACCCGTCAGGCTACAGCATTGTTGAACTCAATGGGCTTCACCCGGATGACTATTGAGGAGGTACCTTCGGAATATACCGGGTTGGTGATAGCGGTGAAGTACAGGGGCAAAACGCTCAGCCCCGATGAAAAAATACCTGCCGGCTCACCGATCACATTGGTTGTTACCAGTGGCGCCCTTGCCGATTCATTACGCGTTGACAATGAATATATCGTACCTCCGGGACAGGTCAACAACGGGAACAATACTCAACCATCTGAGGAGGGAGAGATTGACAATTCATTTTTCTAACAAATAACTTTGTGAGTGATAACTATCCAGATGAGATAAATTTTTTTCCGGACGAGGACGACGATCTGACTGAAGACTCCCCCGACAAGGATCAAATGTATGAACACTATCGATTTGTAGCCGATAAAGGACAGAGCCTGCTGCGAATCGATAAATTTTTGTCCGTAAGGATTGAGGGAATATCGAGAAACAGAATCCAGCAGGCTGCAGATGCAGACTGTATTCTGGTAAATGAGCAGCCGGTAAGATCGAGCTATAAGGTGAAACCCCTCGACGTCATTTCCATCGTGATGGACAGGCCGCGCCGTGAGCTGGAGATCATTCCCGAAAATATCCCGCTGAACATCGTTTACGAAGATGATGAACTGATGGTCATCAACAAGCCTGCCGGCATGGTGGTACATCCCGGTCACGGCAACTACAACGGAACACTGGTCAATGCGGTGGCCTATCATCTGCAGCAGGACAACATCGTTGATCTGGATGATCCGAGGCTGGGGCTGGTACACAGAATAGATAAAGACACCTCCGGCCTGTTGCTCGTGGCCAAGACACCTGAGGCCAAGACGCTTCTCTCAGCACAGTTTTACAGGAAAGAGACGAAACGATTCTACGTTGCTCTTGTCTGGGGAAACGTGGCTGAAGATAGCGGCACCATCGAGGGCAATATCGGTCGTGACCCCAAGGACAGGCTGATGATGCGAGTCTTCCCCGATGGTGATTATGGTAAAACAGCTGTCACCCACTATACAGTGCTCGAACGGTTTGGCTATGTCACCCTTGTACAATGCCGGCTGGAGACGGGACGGACACACCAGATACGGGTGCATATGAAACAACTGGGTCATCCTCTCTTTAATGATGCACGTTACGGTGGTCATGAGGTGCTCCGGGGTACCCACTTCGCAAAATACAAACAATTTGTCTATAATTGCTTCTCAATTTGTCCCCGTCAGTGTCTTCATGCACGCACACTTGGGTTCGTACATCCCAAAACAAAGGAGGAGATATATCTGGAAAGTGAAATACCCGAAGATATGCAGGCAGTAGTAGACAGATGGCGTGCTTATACTGCTTCGAGAGATAAATAGATGATGCAATGAACAGATCAGGGGAAATGAAAAAAAATATTGCTATAATCTGGGGAGGATACTCCTCGGAAAAGATTGTTTCTGAGATGAGTGCCGCCGGTATCAGCTCCTTCATCGACAAAGAGAAATACAACATCTTCAGGGTGATGATCGATCGTGAGAGGTGGGAAGTAGATTATTATGGAACCACCATCCCTCTCAACAAGAATGATTTCAGCTTTGTAGCCGGCAATCAACATATCCTGTTCGATTTTGCTTACATCACCATTCACGGTACACCCGGTGAAGACGGTACCCTACAGGGCTATTTCGATATGCTGGCCATCCCCTACTCCAATTGTGGTGTGTTGGCATCAGCCCTCACATTCAACAAATTCACCTGCAATCATTTTCTGAAAAGCTTCGGCATTGAGGTAGCCGACGCTGTCATACTGAGAAAAAACAATCCTTACCGGGTGGAAGAGATCATCACAGCACTGGGGCTTCCGCTCTTCGTAAAGCCCAACGCAGGGGGATCGAGCTTTGCCACAACGAAGGTGAAAGAATCGTCACAACTGGAGCGAGCCATTGAGGAGGCATTCCTCGAATCCCCGGAGGTGATTGTCGAATGTTTCATCTCCGGCACTGAAGTTACCTGCGGCTGTTTTGAAACCAATAAAGGATTTACAGTGCTGCCACTGACAGAGGTGGTCACCTCGAACGATTTTTTCGATTACAATGCCAAATATCTCGGTGAGGTGGAAGAGATCACACCCGCACGTATACCTCATGAGACCACCCTCTCCATTCAGAGGGAGACTGAATGCATTTACCGGCTTGTAGGTGCCAGGGGCATCGTCCGTGCCGACTTCATCGTGTCTGACAACAAACCGATACTGCTGGAGGTGAATACTACACCCGGGATGACCACCACAAGCTTTATCCCACAACAGGTAGCTGCGGCCGGATTATCCATGACAGAAGTCCTGACTGAAATTATTGAATATGCATATCACAAACAAAAGGAAATCAGTCAAGGAAGATAGGTTTGTGAATTGTTACGCTTGCAGCATGCTCCATCCTGAACTGGAATTGAATTGGTATAATCTTACTTTATTGTTATTTTGTTTCTGAATTACAATAACCATTTAAAATAAATCGATTATATTTGTAGGCAGACCAATGAATTACATTCATTATATCTACATGATTACCATGCTTTTACATTAACATATGAAACTCATTCTCATTAATTCGTTACACGCTCATATTCTTTTCAGTATAAAAGATGAATGATGACTATTAAACTTTAAAAAAAATGGAAAATAATATTCAAAATAGCTTTGATGACATTCGCCCTCTGCGGGATGATGAAGTTGAAGCTACTATTGAAAAAATTACTTCTGACATTTACTTCCGTCAAACGGTAGTTCCATACATTGAAACCGCAACCTGGAAGAATCTCATTCAAACCATGAAGAGATGCAAAACAGTGTACGACTTCCAGAGAACCATCACTAGTCCGATATTACTGAAACTCTTCGATGTAACACAAACGAAGATAAACAGTTCAAACTGGAATTTCACAAAAGGAGAAAGAAGCCAGCTCTACATTTCAAACCATCGGGATATTGTACTGGATGCGGCCATTCTCAATATACTTATGCTACTCAATAAAAGAGAAACTGTAGAGATAGCCATCGGTGATAATCTACTTTTCATTCCCTGGGTTGCAGATATTGTACGACTAAACAAAAGCTTTATTGTCAAACGCAATCTTCCCATAAAGCAATTGCTGGAAGAAATAAATCATCTCTCCGCATATATCAGCCAGACAATTATACAACGCAATCAATCAATCTGGATTGCACAAAGGGAAGGTAGAGCAAAAGATGCCAATGACCGAACACAGATAAGTGTACTTAAAATGCTTTCGCTCTATAATAAAAGAAATCCACTTGAAGCTTTGACAAACCTTAATATCGTACCCATTTCACTCTCTTACGAATATGATCCGTGCGATTATCTGAAAGCGAAGGAATCTCAAATGAAACGGGATAATCCGGAACATAAGAAGACTTTTTTTGATGATGTGGAAAATATGAAGACAGGGATAATGGGATACAAAGGCCGGGTTCATCTCCAGTTTGGACGTCCTATCAACGATAAACTGGAAAAGCTTGACAGGGACATGGACAAAACCTCCATCTTCTCCTCCGTGGCTTCTATCATTGACAGGGAAATTCATCTCAACTATCTCTTTTTCACCCATAATTACATAGCATACGATTTAATGACTGACAGCCATACCTTTATGCATAAATATAGTATGGTCGACCGGAATAATTTTGAAAAATATATCACCAAGCAGGTGGACAAGATCGAAGTTGCCGATAAAGATGAAGCGTTCTTGCGCTCAACAATCATACTTATGTACGGAAATACTTTAAAAAATTATTTAGAAGCACTGGAGAAATGAAATGAAGAGTCCACTCTCATTACTTATGCCAATTATACTATTGTCACTTTTGACAGGTTGTGAGAAGGAACCGGAGCGGATGGATAATTACCTTGTCAATTTTGCCACGGTGCTCAAGGAGGAATCCGGCTATCGTTTCCGGCTGGATAACAATCGGACAGTGATACCTAAAATCATGGATGATTACAAGGGTAGCGAGGGTCAGAGGGTTATTCTCAATTACACCCCTTTGAAGGGTGACACCATTCATGTAAGGCGTATCTCTGATATCTTCACCGACGTGATTCAACAAAACGGTTTTCCGGAAAGGTATGTCGATGATCCGGTGAGGATTCAGAGTGTCTGGGTAGCTGGTGATTATCTGAACATGATCATAGAAATAGAATACCACAGCGTACCACACGTGGTATCACTCTTCCGCGATCACTTATCCGACACTGTCGACCTATGGTTCAGCCACTCCCGCAATAATGACCCCCGCGGTTACCAAAGGACAATGTACGCCTCTTTTTCATTACAGAGCCTTCGCAACGGTAGCAATAGCACTGCCATTCCTTTTCGGCTCTTCATCCACACTCCTGCCGGCATGCGTGAGTTTCAGTTTGAGCTTAAATAAAAAGCTGCGGAAAATTCCGCAGCGCTCTCTATCATTGCCGCTGTTATCTCCTCAACAACCGGAACGTACAGATCATCCCTTATTGCTCGTCAGTGGTGGTATAGGTTCTTCATCGATGGTAAAATCTATGGGCAGCAGACATTTCACATTCACTTTCTCACCTCCGTTCTCACCGGGGATCCATCGTGGCATCAGCCCAAGCACCCGCACAGCCTCATCATCCAGCTGGGGATGCAAGCCATCCACCACCTCGATGTTGGTGATTAAACCCTCGGCAGTAACGATGAAAGAACAGAGGATACGACCTTCAATACCCTCCTGACGTGCCTCCTGCGGATAGCGTATATTGTGTGAGATAAATTGCCCCAGCGTTGTAACCCCGTTGGAATATTCAGGCATCCTGTCCACGATCGTATAGATATCATTGTTTTCAATGATCTCCTTGTCTGTCTTGGCATATGCCCTGGCAGTGGCCGAAGAGGAGGTGCGGGTGGTGCGGGTGACTGCTCTCGCATTTTTATTCAGTTTGAAATACATGGGTACATAGCTCTCTGAACGCACAATCTCACCTCTGAACCTTGCCGGCCGCCAGGGAGGCATTTGCTGAAGGATACGCAGTGCTTCCTCGTTCAGGAGTGTATCGGCCGGATGAATCATATTGAAGTTGGTGAGTGTACCATCTTTTTCCACCACAAAAGTGTAAACGACAAGCCCCTGTGCATTACGCTCCACTGCATCGGAGGGATATATTAACGAGTTGGCTATGAAACGGTGCATCTCTCCCGTGCCGCCGGTGTACATAGGAATCACATCAGGGTCTTTAACAATCTTGTCGCTGTCGGAGATGGGTGGCTTCTGCGCCATGATAAAAGAGTGGTGTGAACCAAAAATTCCAGTGAGAAAACTTACCGATACAATAAGTAGAAATTTACGTATATGCATGTAACTGTGTTGGTATGAGTGAATATTCTTAATTGTACCGCAAAGATAACAAAACAACATGTTCAGCGCAAGTGAAAAAGATCATTCCTATCGGCCACAAGGGTTAAAATTTATTCGTTTTCAGTGGTTTTCTGTAGAAAACGTAAAACAGCAGCATCATCTGTATAGCTATTACGGATCCTTGTTACACATCAATTAACAGGTTGTATCACAATAAATATGGAGAATAACGAAAATATTCGCTTGAAAAAGCGTACCTTTGCGGCCCTAAAAGATTGTTTTATGCAGAATATTCGTAATATAGCCATCATCGCTCACGTTGATCATGGCAAGACCACACTGGTGGACAAGATGTTGATGGCCGGTCACCTGTTCAGGGATAACCAGCCAACAGAAGATCTTTTTCTCGACAGCAACGACCTTGAACGTGAACGAGGTATCACCATCCTTTCGAAGAACGTCTCAATCAGATATAAAGATATAAAAATCAATATTATTGACACCCCGGGCCATGCCGATTTCGGGGGAGAGGTGGAACGGGTACTCAATATGGCGGACGGCTGCCTCGTGGTTGTCGATGCTTTTGAAGGACCGATGCCGCAGACACGTTTCGTGCTGCAGAAAGCACTGGAGATAGGATTGAAACCCATCCTGGTCATTAATAAGGTGGATAAACCCAACTGCCGCCCCGAGGAGGTGCAGGAGAATGTATTCGATCTGATGTTCAGCCTCGATGCGACTGAGGAGCAGCTTAACTTCCCCACCATTTACGGATCAGCCAAACAAGGATGGATGTCTGACGACTGGAAGAAACCATCCGACAACATCATCCCACTGCTTGATGCAATCATAGCGCATATCCCAGCGCCTAAACTGCGTGAGGGAACCCCGCAAATGCTTATCACCTCACTCGATTATTCCAACTATGTGGGACGTATTGCCGTGGGGCGAGTACACCGGGGAACGATCCGTATGAACAAAGATTATGCACTCTGCAAGCGCGATGGAAGCATCAAGAAAATACGTATCAAAGAGCTGAATGTGTTCGAAGGGTTGGGCAGGGCTAAAATGGAAGAGGTGACTTCAGGAGATATCTGTGCGTTGGTAGGGATCGAAGGTTTTGATATTGGCGACAGCGTCACCGATCTGGAGAACCCCCAGCCGCTGGACCCTATAGCCATTGATGAACCGACCATGTCGATGCTGTTCACCATTAACACTTCACCCTTCTTCGGTAAAGATGGTAAATATGTCACCTCACGTCATATCTATGACCGTCTGATGCATGAGCTGGATAAAAACCTGGCACTGCGTGTGGAAGCGACAGAGAACTCCGACTCATGGATCGTCTTTGGTCGGGGTGTGCTGCATCTCTCAGTGCTTATTGAGACCATGCGTCGTGAAGGTTACGAACTGCAGGTAGGTCAGCCGAAGGTGATCATCAAACAGATTGCAGGCGAGAACTGTGAACCTGTTGAGCAGCTCACCGTCAACCTGCCCGAGGAATCGGCTAGTAAAATCATTGATGTGATCACCCGTCGCAAAGGAGAGCTGCTCTCTATGGAGAGTAAGGGGGAGCGTATGCACATGGAATTTATTATCCCTTCACGCGGTATCATCGGGCTGAACAACACCGTGCTCACACTCTCTGCCGGTGAAGCCATCATGGCTCACCGCTTTCTGGAGTATCAACCCTGGAAAGGTGTCATTGAGAAAAGACAAAACGGCTCAATCATTGCCGGCGAATCAGGGAATGCTTTTGCCTATGCACTGGATAAGTTGCAGGACAGGGGACGCTTCTTTATTCATCCGCAGACAGATATCTATCAGGGGCAGGTTGTGGGAGAGCACAGCAAAGAGGGCGACCTGGTTGTCAACGTGACCAAATCAAAGAAAATGTCCAATGTGCGTGCTTCAGGAACAGACGACAAGGCACAGCTGGCACCACCCGTCATTTTCAGTCTTGAGGAGGCGCTGGAGTATATCAAGGAGGATGAATACGTGGAGGTGACACCCAAGAATATGCGCATCAGGAAAATCTTCCTTGATGAGAACGACCGTAAAAGGATGACGAAGAAAGCGTAACACCGGATGAGATAGAAGGTGTAACGCTGTATAAGATAAAAGGAGTATTGCCTACTTGATCAGGTTGATGAACTCTTCACGGGTTTTCTGTTCCCTGAAAACACCTGTAAAATCGGAGGTGGTGGTGATAGAGTGTTGTTTCTCCACCCCCCGCATCTGCATACACATGTGCTGTGCTTCAATCACCACCATCACTCCCATGGGGTTGAGTGTATTCTGAATGCACTCTTTAATCTGAGTGGTCAGCCGCTCCTGCACTTGCAAACGACGGGCAAAGACATCCACCACACGTGCTATCTTACTCAGTCCGGTGATATAGCCATCGGGTATATAGGCCACATGTGCTTTCCCGAAAAAGGGAAGCATGTGATGCTCACACATCGAGAAGAGATCGATATCTTTCACGATCACCATCTGACGGTAGTTCTCTTTGAACAGGGCTGAACGGAGTATCTCCTCCGGATCCTGCCAGTAGCCCCTGGTAAGATATTGCATCGCCTTGGCCACACGGACAGGTGTCTTCACCAGTCCTTCACGCTCACCCTCCTCACCCAGCAGCGAGAGTATATCACTCATATGGTCCGCTATCAGGGATCTGTTCTGCTCTAATTCTTTAGGAGACATCTCTTTCACTTCTTTTTTAAGACCTAATCCCCAGCTCTGGAGGTCTGATTAATAGGGATCTTTACTTCATCCACAACAATGTACATCTCTTTGCCAAATGAGGGGAACGATCTTCTGATTTCGGTTAATACCTCCTCAGCCTCCTCTCTCTCTTCAAAATTGCCCACACGCAACCGCCAGAAGGGCGATTCAAACAGTACCACCGTTTCATGCCGGGGGAAGGAGTTATTGATAAGACCTTGCTTGTGGTAGGCTTCATTCTTGGAGGTACGCTGGTTGTTACCGGAGAATGCCTGTATCTTGTAACCTCGCATCTTATGGTATTGTACCGACCCGTCGGAGGTGGAATAGACTCTTCTGGGAGGAGCCATGGAGCGGCCCAGTACATTCTTGATGTTTTCATCTTCGTAGATCGCCACACGACCTTTTCCCGGGACAACCGAAGAAAGTTCATTCAGGATCTCATTCCTTTGTGCTGCTTCTTGTGAGTAGGCTCTGATAGAAATAACAGACAACAGAAGAAGAGCTATGAGGTATGGTGAAAGTTTCATCTTTTTTTATGCAAAGATAAAGAAATACCACAGACTCGGGTTGAATCTGTGGTGAATTTCTGTTAATCGGTCAAAAAGCCTCAATGATCGGCATAAACTTATCCACCGCCAGTGAGGCACCACCGATAAGTCCGCCATCCACATCAGGATTGGAAAAGAGCTCTTTCGCGTTTGAGGCATTGGCACTGCCACCATAGAGAATAGATGTATTATCGGCTACCACCTGACCGTACTTCTCTGCCAGCGTGCTGCGAATAAAAGCGTGCATCTCCTGTGCCTGTGCTGCCGTGGCTGTTTTACCTGTACCGATGGCCCACACAGGCTCGTAGGCCAGAACGATCTTACCAAAATCCTCTGAAGCGAGATCAAAAAGTGAAGCTGCAATCTGTGATTTCACCACCTCGAAATGCTTCTCCGACTCTCTCTCCTCCAGCACCTCTCCAATACAGAATATAGGAGTAAGACCGTTTGCAAGAGCCAGCGTCACTTTCTCTTTCAGTGTCTCTGCTGTTTCGTGATAATAAGCCCTGCGTTCGCTGTGGCCCAGGATCACATACTTCGCTCCGGTAGATGCAATCATTGCAGCTGACACCTCACCTGTGTAAGCCCCCAACTCCTTGTCTGCACAATTCTGTGCTGCAACACCTACCCTGGAGGTGTCGATACTGTCTGCCACACCTGCCAGATGAATGTACGGTGTCCCGATAACCACATCGCATTTTACCGTTTTACCTTTCAGCGCTTCGTTCAACTCTTTTGCCAGTGCAATCCCTTCCTGCAGGTTTTTATTCATTTTCCAGTTACCCGCTACAATGTTTTTTCTCATAAAAATAATATATTAATAATTAGTTTTTTTATTGATCGCCCACATGGTTTAATCCACTCTTTGCAGGCGTATAACCTCGACACTCTCTCCATACCGGAAAGGAGGCTCACTGCTTCCTCTGATCCCTCCATTTGAGAAACAACAGCGGAATAAAGAAGAGAAACAGCATAATTAACAAATGAAAGAGGCCGGTTGTTTTCGGATCTTTCATTTTCACCAGATCAGATTCCTCCGGCGAGGGGTTCAATGCACCGATGCGGGGTAGGCTGCTGTCATCCCATTTATTGACTACATTACCCTCTTTCAGTAGCATCAACCCGGGGTTGGAGCGGATCATCGTCTTCAGCACCCTCTCATCGGCATGAGTGAATTGAAAACCTGTCTGATGCTCCTCCTCCCATAATCCTACATGATCGGCGGCGGTGGAGGTGACAAGATAAAATGGAAATCCCCGCTCCCGGGCATACCCGTGTAGCTCTTTAAATCGATCCAGATGCCGCTCACTCATCTCATCGAGAGAGTAAGCAATCATCAGAAACGTGTAAGAGGGTTCATTCAGAATCATGTCAGTGATTTCACCACCTGTTTGCCATAAACCGTCTGCTGCATCGAAGTACAACGATTCAATCGCAAAGTCCTCAATGGCAGGCTTCTCCCCCTTTTTTACCAGATCAGTTCTCATATCCACGAAGGTCCAGGTGGAGTCGTTCCACGGATAGTTCTCTTCTGTGAACTCCTTCTCTTCACCATCCTTCGCATAGATGAAGATCGTCTCCAGCACATCGGCTTTCTCAGGATCCACGAACATCTGCCGGGGAATATTAGCCCCGATCCTGTAGGGGCGAAAGTCGAACAGCGGCAGCCTGTAGAGATTATGCAGTGCAAAAAGAAGCGCGAAGAGAAGCGTAAAGAGTGCAGCAGCAGATGCCATCTTCGATGAAAACAGCGGTGTGATCCTCTCCCGTCTGACAAGCAGCAGCATGGCTCCTGCAAGAAGGATGATGTTCTTAAAGAATGTCTGCCAGTTACTGATAATAAAAGCATCACCAAAACAGCCGCAATCCTCCACCGGGTTGGCCAGGGCGATCCACAATGTGAGCGGGGTGAAGAAGAGCATAAAGAGTGCGGTCATCCGCGTGGTCCATCTTCTGTAGATCCCAAGTAACAGAAATGCACCCAGTGAAAACTCCGCCACCACCATGAGCAGAGCTGCAGGCAAGGCCAGCGGGAACAACTGCGTCAGGCCTGTCTCAATAAGATAATCCTGAATCTTGTAGGTAAACCCCAGTGGATCGACAGCTTTCACAAAGCCGGAAAAAAGGAATGTAGCCCCCACAATAATGCGGGACAACACCAGCAGCAGTTTGACTGTTTTACCTTTTGAACTCATTCTCATTACGCGTCGAAATGCAGTTTTATCAGGCCAAAGATGGCATAATTGATCATATCTTTATAATTGGCATCAACACCCTCAGAGATCAGCGTTTCGCCGTTATGGCTCTCGATCTCTTTGGTACGGTAGATCTTCATCAGAATAAGATCGGTGTACGAACTTACACGCATGCTCCTCCACGCCTCATCGTAATCGTGATTCTTGTCGCTCATAAGCGCTTTGGTCTCAGCAATAAAACCGTCATACATCGCCAGCGCCTTCTCAGCCGTGATATCGATGGTGTCGGCATAACCTAACTGCAATTGAACCAGTCCGATGATACCGTAATTCACAATGCCGATAAATTCGGGAAAGATGCCCTCATCAACCCTATTTTCTTTTTTCAACTCAAGAGAACGAATACGGTTAGCCTTTATAAAAATCTGATCGGTAACCGATTCGGGGCGGAGTATTCGCCATGAGGCACCGTAATCGGAGAGCTTCTTGGCGAATATTTCGCGGCAGAGAGCGATTACTGCATCAAATTGCTTGCTGGTAACGTCCATTCTGAAATCAAATAATCTGTTCAACGTAAATTCGGTGCAAAGATAAACAAAAAAAAGGTGCAAGACCTGATCCTGTACCTTTTCTATCTGTGCCGGTTGTACGTTTTCAGGAAATACGGATAGACTTACCTACACGTAAAGTCGTTCTCGTGGTGATATTGTTCATTGAACAGAGCTTGCTCACTGAAACGCCGTAACGTCTGGAGATTGCTCCCAGCGTATCCCCCTTCTTTATCCTGTGAGACTTCACATCTCCTGAAACATACTTGTTCGTACTGTTGGATGCCTGCTTATAGGTGGATGAATTGCTTACCACCCTTACAGAGCTGCTACTGGTCGTCTTCTTGTAACTTGAATTGGTTACCAGATACTCATCACGGTGTGTAACCTTGTTCTCAAAGTCGATGATGAAGTTGGGATTGATGGGCTTGCCCAGGAAACGTGTTTCAAAGTGCAGATGTGACCCGAATGAACGACCGGTGTTACCGGCCAGACCGATAGGCTGTCCCGACAGCACAAAATCATTTTCATCCACAAGGAACTTTGAAAGATGACCATATACCGTCTCCAGGCCGTTCACGTGGCGTATCACAACATAATAACCGTAACCCCTGCGTTCATATTGTTTAACCCTGATCTTCCCATCAAAAGCGGCATATATCGTATCACCTGTTTGCGCCTTGATGTCGATGCCGTAATGATAACGGCGACTGCCTCTTCTGCCAAAATTGGATGTCATGTGACCGGGTGAAGGCATGGTGAAGTTCTCAAGGTCGACGATAAAGGTATCGGGGGCGTTCTTAAGGCTGCCGTAAATGTTCACATTACGGTTCATCCACATGCCGCCGTAAATATCATCAGCAGGTATCTCGTTGGGATCAAATGTCTTGCGGCTTACCTCTGCCTCTTCAAGAAGAGACAAGTCCATCTTCAGTTTCAATCCGTCAGCAAATAATCCCGTCTGATCACCTAAGCTGGTACTGTGTAGTTGTTTATGTATTACTTCCGATCTGGAGTTATCGGGAGCTAGTGGTGCTGATTGCGAAAATGCGTTCAATGTGAAAAACATCAAGGTCGCGGGCAGAAAAATGCTTGCTTTAGCTAAAAAATGTTTTCTATTCATTTTTTCCTGACTCTTGTTTAATAAATAACTCTTCAACTTCTAATCTCTAATGCACTGTTTATAGTTCATCATTTGCATACAAATAGGGAAGAAGGAATGATGGATCATTAAAAATTTCATTGTCTGAGAAAAAACGTTTCAACTCTGTCGCTGCTGTCTCCGGAGAATCGGATGCGTGTACGATGTTTTCCTGTACACTCATACCATAATCACCTCTGATGGTTCCGGGTTGCGCGTCTCTTCCGTTTGTTACTCCGGTTAGTTTCCGTACTACATTCACGGCATCAAGACCTTTTAAAGCCATTACGATAACGGGGCTTGCCTGCATTGAATCTTTTATCCTTCCAAAAAATGGTTTATCTTTTAAATGTACGTAATGTTCTTCAAGTATCTCATCGGTTAATCGCATCATCTTCAATCCCACTATCTGAATTCCTTTCTTTTCGAAGCGGCTGATCACTTCTCCCATTATCTTACGTTGGACTGCCGATGGTTTTAGAATTACTAAAGTAACCTCCATGAATAATGAAATATTACGAAAACGACCTTTTAATTATTGATTTTTTTCCCTAATTGATTCCAAAGTAAACTTTTTATTACTTCTTCTCCAAATTATAAGCAATCTATTTTTAATTGTACAGAGGGGTAAAAAGTGACCAAATAAACGTATAATTCTATATATCAATCTTTTAGCTAAAAACATGTTATAAAACATATCCAGCTGATTTTAAACACAATATCTATTTCTTAACTATATTTTAATAACAACCCGTACAAGAAAAGCGGTATATGAATCAAAACAATCTTTACAATTATTACTTTATGACTTCATTTTTTGCAATTTTTAATACCGACAGCTGAAAATGGAATGAAAAACCCAATCAGAATAGAGAGTTTTCAGTATCTTTGCCCAAATTTAGGATTAAATCTGTAGGATTCAGGCAAATGCCATGACTCTTAAATCAATAAAAAGGAATGTTTAAATACAAGCTAATCAACAACATCACCGGTTGGATCGTGTTTGCCGTAGCAGCCATCGTCTATCTGTTAACCATTGAACCCACGGCAAGTTTCTGGGATTGCGGTGAATTTATCACTTCTGCCTATAAACTGGAAGTAGGTCATCCCCCCGGTGCACCTATCTTCATGTTGGTGGCCAATCTTTTCACGCAACTTACCCAGGACCCGTCGCAGGTGGCCAAAATGGTCAACGGCATGTCGGCACTGATGAGTGCTTTTACCATTCTCTTCCTATTCTGGACTATCACGCACCTCACCCGTAAGCTACTGATAAGCAGGGAGGAGCCTGAGCTGACAGTGGGACAGTCCATCGCCGTGATCGGCAGCGGACTGGTGGGATCGCTTATCTATACATTCTCCGACACCTTCTGGTTCTCGGCCACGGAGGGTGAGGTATATGCCTTCTCCTCTATGCTCACAGCACTAGTTTTCTGGCTGATCCTCAAGTGGGAAGACAATGCCGACAAGCCACATTCTGACAAATGGCTCGTGCTCATTGCCTACATCATGGGGTTATCCATCGGTGTGCACCTGCTCAACCTGCTCTGTATCCCTGCCATTGTGCTGGTATACTATTTCAGGAAAAATGAGAATGCCACATGGAAAGGAGCACTGCTCTCATTACTGGTCTCCTTCGGCCTTATTGTTGTATTAATGTGGGGTATTATCCCCGGGTTCACCAAGGTGGGGGGATGGTTCGAGCTCTTCTTCGTGAACAGTCTGGGCATGGCCTACAATACAGGTCTGTTTGTCTACCTGATATTACTGGTGGCAAGCATAGCATGGGGGCTGTTTGAGACCCTGTCAGACAAAAAGAACGATTCCAGGGCACGGACGGCACTCTTTCTCAGTGTAGGTCTCGCCGGCATCTTTTTCATCGGTGGTAAGGTATGGCTGTGGCTACTGTTAATCGCACTAGGGGCGTGGTTCTCATTCAAATACAAAAAGCTGAATGTCCAGTTCATCAACCTGGCAATGTCGAGCCTGATGGTCATCCTTGTAGGCTTCTCCGCATATGCACTGATCCCTATCCGCTCCGGGGCCAACACCCCACTCGACCTCAATTCGCCCGAAGATGTCTTCTCGCTGGGTAAATACCTTAACCGCGAACAGTACGGGCAGACACCTGTCATTCATGGCTCTACCTATGCATCGAAGATAGCGCGTAATGCAGACGGTTCACCGATTATTGGCGATGAAACAACTGCCTACAACCGTATACTGAAAACTTCCCCCGATCAGAAAGACCGGTATGAGAAGACCACTTCAGGCGGCTATAAATATACCAACACAATGCTCCTCCCAAGGATGCATTCCAACCCCAACAACCCCAGCTTCCGCAATCATATCCTCGGCTATGAACGATGGGGAGGGGTCACCGACCAGACGAAGAAACCCACCTTTTTGCAGAATATGAGGTTCATGTTCAGCTACCAGATCAATTATATGTACTGGCGTTATTTCATGTGGAACTTCTCCGGTCGCCAGAACGATATACAAGGTGATGGAGGACTCACGACGGGTAACTGGATCACCGGTATTTCCTTTATCGATGAGCACCTGCTTGGTCTCGGTCCCCAGGACAATATCGCACCTGACATTGTCAACAACAAAGGAAGGAACAAGTATTACATGCTACCACTGTTGCTGGGAATCATAGGCATCCTCTATCAGCTGCGGCTGAAAGAGAAGGGATACAGGAGCTTTGCAATCGTCTTCCTGCTCTTCTTCATGACCGGACTGGCTATCATCCTCTATCTGAATCAGACGCCGTTCGAGCCACGTGAACGCGATTACGCCTACTCCGGCTCATTTTATGCCTTCTCCATATGGGTGGGTATGGGTGTGGCCGGCATCAGCCTCTTTCTGCGGAAATATATCAAGAACACTGCTGCCGCCACGGCTGTGGCTACGGTAGCGGCACTCCTGGTACCGATACAGATGGCATCACAGAACTGGGACGA
>JADMKJ010000101.1 GCA_015478855.1 Proteiniphilum sp. | reverse complement strand
TCAGCGATGGTGAGCAACATGCGCTGGCCGTGCTGCCCAACCGTATGCTGGTGACAGAGAGCATGCGGATGGACCTGAACGGCGCTGAGACGAAGGCGTTCACGATGGAGCGCCTGCTGAAGCGTTCATCTGCCACGATTGAGGATTATCGCCTGACGCTCGAGTTCGCATCCAACCCGGCATGGTATGCCGTGCAGGCACTGCCGGTGCTGAGCGAACCGGTGAGCGACAACGCTGTCGCCTGGTTTGCATCCTACTATGCCAACAGCCTGGGAGCCCATATAGGGAAAACATATCCAAAGGTAGCGGCAATGGTGGAAGCCTGGAAAAAACAGGGTGGCAGCAGGGAGACCTTCCTCTCGAACCTCGAGAAGAACCGGGAGCTGAAGAACATACTCCTTGAGGAGACTCCCTGGGTGCTCGAGGCAAAATCTGAATCGGAACAGAGAGAGCGGCTCTCACTGCTTTTCGATCTGAACCGCAGCCGGAATCATATCACCGCTGCACTGGCCAGGCTGAAAGAGCTGCAGACCACGCAGGGTGGCTGGAGCTGGTTCAAGGGCTTCAGGCCGAGTGTAAGCATCACCCAATACATCCTCTATGGTTTCGGTCAACTGGAAGTACTGGGTGTGGAGGAACTGAACGATGAACTGCTCCCGATGCAGTCGGCAGCACTCTCCTTTATCGATGCCGAGGCGATACGCCGCTTCGATGCAATGAAGAAAATGAACAAGGATTGGGAGAAGAGCCAGTCGATCCCGCTCACCGATCTGGAATATCTCTACGTGCGTACGGCATACCCTGATCATCCACGGGACAACAGCGTGAAGGAGATGATCAGCTTCTATCTCTCCGTGATAGAAAAGAACTGGACAAGGTCCGGCCTCTACGAACGCTCACTGATTGCCATCCTGATGCAACGGGAAGAGAAGGCAGGCATGTTGCAGGATATGCTCAACTCATTCCGTGAACATGCTACTCTCTCCGACGAAATGGGTATGTACTGGGCCAACAACAGGGCGCATGTGTTCATGTCGCAATCGGCTGTGTCGGTGCATACATTCATCATGGAGGCATTCAGGGCAGGTGGTGCCGGTACGGCGGAGACAGACAATATGAAGCGCTGGCTGCTGAAGCAGAAGCAGACACAGCTGTGGGAGTCGACACATGCCACGACGGATGCCGTCCATGCACTGCTGCGCAGCGGCAGCGACTGGTTCGCAGCTGAGGGGGAGACGACGGTCACGCTCGGCAGCATGAAGGTGGAGCCCGACAACAGGGAAAAGGGTACAGGCTATTTCAAAGAGAGCTGGAGCCGTGGTGAGATCCTGCCGGAGATGGGGAGGGTGACTGTCACGCAGGAAGGCAGTGGACCGGCATGGGGGGCTCTCTACTGGCAATATTACGAAGAGATGGACAGGATCACGGCAACAGATGCCTCACTCGATGTAGAGAAACAACTGTTTGTGGAACAAAAAAGTGCATCCGGTGCTGAGCTCATCCGTATCACCGAAGAGCATCCGCTGAGGGTAGGGGACAAGGTGATCGTTCGTCTGACGGTAAGGACAGACCGCGACCTTGAGTTTGTCCATCTCAAGGATATGCGTGCTGCGGCTTTTGAGCCTGCTGAACAGATCTCAGGCCTGAGATGGCAGAATCGTGTGCCCTACTATCAGACATCGAAAGATGCCTCCACCAGCTTCTATTTCGACCTCCTGCCGCGGGGAACATGGTTGTTTGAGTATGCTGTCTATGTAACCCGTACAGGGAACTATTCCAACGGCATCACTACCATTCAGTGCCTCTATGCACCGGAGTTCAGCTCACACACCGCGGGAAAGAAAATAAATGTTAAAGAATAAAGAGTCGTTAAACTAAATCCCTATTTTTGTATCAATAATGATTATCTTTAAGAAATAGTTAATTAAACAGCGCATATGAAGAAATTGAGTTTTATTTTATTGTTTACCATCCTGGTGAGTGGTGTTGTCATGGCACAACAGAAACCACAGATGGATTTCTCAAAATCAGAACATAACTTTGGCACCATAAAGGAGGAAATGGGAGCGGTAACCACCCAGTTTGAATTCACCAACACCGGTAAGAGTCCGCTCATCATTCAACGTGTCTCAGCATCGTGCGGATGCACGACGCCCGGCTATACCCGTGAGCCTGTTTTACCCGGCAAGAAAGGCACCATCTCTGCAAAATATTCCACCATTGCCAGACCCGGAAAATTCAGTAAGACCATCACCGTGTATACCAATGTACCTGATACGGTCTATGTACTACGGATCAAGGGTAACGT
This sequence comes from Proteiniphilum sp., assembly GCA_015478855.1. Classification (GTDB taxonomy): domain Bacteria; phylum Bacteroidota; class Bacteroidia; order Bacteroidales; family Dysgonomonadaceae; genus Proteiniphilum. Next base: position 1,262 of record JADMKJ010000101.1, on the reverse strand, counting down.
GACACCGAAAAAATAAAATCCATTTCGGGATTTGAAATAGTAACCGAATGAGGTATCTTTGCATAAGTCTTCATTCGGTTTTTTTAATTTAAACAAATGTATGGAACATCCCGAGAACGACCCCAGATACAACGGCCTGAAAGTAAACAAAGGCATCGCACAACCACCCAGCGTGAATCCCTACCTGAAGAAGCGTGTGAGAAGCAACGCCTACACTGTTGCTGAATATGTGGAGGGTATCCTTGCGGGTGACAGGGTGATACTCAGTCAGGCTGTCACACTGGTGGAGAGCTCGCTTCCGGAGCATCAGGAGACAGCACAGGCCATCATCGAGCAGTGTCTTCCTCATTCGGGGAATGCTGTCCGGGTAGGGATCACCGGTGTCCCCGGGGCAGGAAAGAGCACCTCTATCGATGTGTTTGGGATGCATCTGCTGAAAAAAGGGCATAAGCTCGCCGTGCTGGCCATAGATCCCTCCAGTGAACGCTCCGGGGGCAGCATCCTGGGCGACAAGACACGGATGGAGAAGCTCTCCATGGAGAACAACGCTTTCATCCGCCCTTCGCCATCGGCGGGGTCACTGGGAGGGGTGGCACGTAAAACAAGGGAGTCGATCGTGCTCTGTGAGGCTGCCGGTTTTGATTACCTCTTTGTTGAAACGGTTGGCGTGGGACAGTCGGAGACTGCTGTCCACTCGATGGTTGATTTCTTCCTGCTGATACAGATTGCCGGTGCGGGAGATGAGCTGCAGGGCATCAAAAGGGGCATCATGGAGATGGCCGATGGTATCGTGATCAACAAGGCCGACGGCGACAATATCGACAAAGCGAAGATGGCACAGCGGCAGTTACGCAATGCCCTGCATCTCTATCCGCTGCCCGAATCAGGCTGGACACCGGAGGTGCTTACCTATTCAGGTTATTACAACCTGGGCATTGCTGAGGTGTGGGATATGATCCACCGGTATATCGATTTTGTGAAACAGAACGGCTTCTTCGACCTCAGACGGAGGGAACAGGCCAAATACTGGATGTTTGAAAGCATCAACGAACAGCTGCGTAACGGGTTCTACCGTGATCCGGAGATTGCCGGACTGTTGACCACACTGGAAGAAGAGGTGCTCAGCTCCCGCAAAAGCTCTTTTGTGGCAGCCCGTGAAGCACTCGAGAGGTACTACCGCAGAGGATAATAAATTGTCAAGTTTCGCATGTAGTATGTTTGCAACTAAACCGTTCGACTACCGATGTTTTACGACCCGTTTC
>JADMKJ010000100.1 GCA_015478855.1 Proteiniphilum sp. | reverse complement strand
CACCGTTCCCCCTATCGAAGGATCAGACGGAGTACTATCTGCTCACCAGCGAGCATGTCTCAGTTTCAACATTTGAAGGAAAGGAAATCCTGAAAGTATCCAGCGAGGGATTAACGCTGATGGCGCAGGCCGCCTTCCGCGATGTGGAGTTCCTTCTTCGTCCCGATCATCAGGCACAGGTGGCACAGATCCTCAACGATCCCGAAGCGAGTGAGAATGATAAGTTCGTTGCGCTCACCTTCCTGCGCAACGCGGAGATCTCCGCGAAAGGGATCCTTCCTTTCTGTCAGGACACCGGCACGGCCATCATCACCGGCAAGAAAGGTCAGCAGGTGTGGACCGGTGGCAACGATGAGGAGGCGCTCTCACGGGGTGTCTACAACACCTTCGTCAACGAGAACCTGCGTTACTCGCAGAATGCAGCGCTGAACATGTATGACGAGGTGAACACCGGCACCAACCTGCCGGCGCAGATCGACCTCTATGCCACCGCAGGCGATGAGTACAATTTCCTCTGCATCGCCAAGGGTGGCGGCTCGGCCAACAAGACTTACCTCTACCAGGAGACCAAGGCGCTGCTTACCCCGGGCAAGCTGGAGGATTACCTTATTGAGAAGATGAAATCACTCGGCACGGCAGCCTGTCCCCCCTATCATGTTGCTTTCGTGATCGGCGGCACCTCGGCTGAAGCCAACCTGAAGACGGTGAAGCTGGCGTCGGCCAAGTACTACGATAACCTCCCCACCGAGGGGAACGAGCTGGGGCAGGCTTTCCGCGATATAGCGCTGGAGGAGCGGCTGAAGAAAGCCTCCGAGGAGCTGGGCCTTGGTGCGCAGTTCGGCGGGAAATACTTCGCACACGATGTACGTGTGGTCCGCCTGCCGCGTCACGGCGCCTCCTGTCCCGTGGGGATGGGTGTCTCCTGCTCCGCCGACAGGAATATCAAGACGAAGATCAACCGCGACGGTATATGGATTGAGAAGATGGAGGACAACCCTGCACGTCTTATCCCCGAAGAGTATCGTGAGGCAGGTGAAGGGGGCGGCGTGAAGATTGACCTGAACCAGCCCATGAGTGCGATCCTTTCCGAGCTCTCCAAATATCCTGTATCCACGCGCCTGTCACTGAACGGCACCATCATCGTGGGGCGTGACATCGCCCATGCGAAGCTCAAGGAGCGCATCGACAACGGTGAGGGACTGCCGCAGTATATCAAGGATCATCCTATCTACTATGCCGGCCCTGCCAAGACACCCGAAGGGTATGCCTCCGGATCAATGGGCCCCACCACGGCGGGACGGATGGACTCGTATGTCGACCTGTTCCAGTCGCACGGCGGCAGCATGATCATGCTGGCCAAGGGTAACCGCAGTCAGCAGGTGACCGATGCCTGCAGGAAGCATGGCGGCTTCTACCTAGGCAGCATCGGAGGCCCCGCAGCGATCCTGGCACAGAACAGTATCAAGAGCCTGGAGTGCCTGGAGTACCCCGAGCTGGGTATGGAGGCGATCTGGAAGATTGAGGTGGAGGACTTCCCTGCATTCATCCTGGTGGATGACAAGGGGAACGACTTCTTTCAGGTGGTGACACAGCCTAACTGTTCATTCAGTTGATAGCTGTCAGTACTCAGTAATCAGCTGTCAGTACTTAGTAATCAGTTGTCAGTATCAGTTGTCAGTAGTCAGTTATCAGTAAATTTGAATAAAAGATAGAATCATGAAGAAATCGATATTGGTTTGCATCGTGCTGATGGCCGGGCTGACTCTTGCGTGGGGACAGGGCCGGACGCAGATCACACTGGAGAAGGGGTGGAAGTTCACGCGGGAGGACAACCCCCTCGCATCGGAAACGGCGTTTGACGACAGCAGCTGGCAGTCGGTCAGGGTGCCCCACGACTGGGCTATCTACGGTCCTTTCGACAAGGAGAACGATATCCACCGCATGGCGATCGTGCAGGACGGACAGACCACCGCCATCGAGCATTACGGTCGTACCGGCGGGCTTCCCTTCACCGGGGTGGGGTGGTACCGCAACAGCTTCACCCTGCCGGGTCTCATGGCCGACAGTCGTGTCACCATCCAGTTCGACGGTGCCATGAGCAATGCCCGTGTATTCGTGAACGGCAGGGAGGCGGGCTTCTGGCCCAACGGTTACAACACCTTTTTTTTCGATATCACCGGGCTGATCCACCGCGACGGGAAAAACAACACACTGGCTGTCCGCCTGGAGAACATGGACGAGCAGTCGCGCTGGTATCCCGGTGCGGGATTGTACCGGAACGTGCATCTGATCACCACCAATGAGACACATATCCCCATCTGGGGGACCTATGTGACCACTCCCGAGGTGAACAACGATTTTGCCCGTGTGAAGGTGAGGACGAAGGTGCATCGCGGAAAAGGATTTACCGGTGAAAACTTCGTCAAGCTGAAGACATCGATCCTCGACCCTGCCGGCAAGGTGGTGGCCGAGGCGGAAGATGAGCTCACCCGCTTCGACGGTGATGAGATTGATCAGACACTGATCGTGGAGGAGCCACAGCTGTGGGATGTCCAGCAGCCCAACCTCTACAGGGTACAATCCGTGCTGAGTAAGGGTGAGCGAAAAGTAAAAAATGAAGGTTCGAAAACCACCACCGAAGAAATGACCTACACGGTCGATAATATGACCACACCCTTCGGTATCCGCACCATCGGTATCGTAGCCGACGATGGCTTCTACCTCAACGGGCGGAAGATCAAGTTTCAGGGTGCCTGCATGCACCACGACCTGGGGCCGCTGGGCGGTGCCGTGAACGAGGCAGCCATACGCCGCCAGATACGTATCATGCAGGATATGGGTGTCAACGCCATCCGCACCTCGCACAACATGCCCTCACCCGAGTATGTACGCATTGCCGATGAGATGGGGATGATGCTGATGGTGGAGACTTTCGATGAGTGGGCGAATCCCAAGGTGAAGAACGGCTACAACCGCTATTTCAACGAGTGGGCGGAGAAGGATGTCACCAACGTGCTGCACCACTACCGCAATAACCCGAGTGTGGTGATGTGGTGCATCGGCAACGAGGTGGGGGAGCAGAGCGACCCGCAGGGAGCGAAGGTGGCCCGTTTCCTTCAGGATATCTGTCACCGCGAAGATCCCACCCGTCCCGTCACCAACGGCATGGACCGTGTAGATCATGTCCTCAACAACCATATGGCAGCCATCATGGATGTGCCGGGCTTCAACTACCGCTCCTTCCGTTATCAGGAGGCTTACGAGAAGCTGCCGCAGCAGATCGTGCTGGGTAGTGAGACCACCTCTGCCCTGAGCTCACGCGGTGTCTACAAGTTCCCCGTGGAGAGAAGGTCGATGGCGATGTATGACGATCACCAGGCCTCCTCCTACGACCTGGAGCATGCCAGCTGGTCCAACCTGCCGGAAGATGATTTCATCCAGCATGATGACCTGCCTTACACCATCGGCGAGTTCATCTGGACCGGGTTCGACTACCTGGGTGAACCCACCCCCTACTACAGCCACTGGCCCAGCCACAGCTCTCTCTTCGGTGCCGTCGACCTGGCCGGTATCCCCAAGGATCGCTTCTACCTCTACCGCAGCCACTGGAACAAGGATGAGGAGACACTCCATATCCTTCCCCACTGGAACTGGGAGGGACGCGAAGGGGAGGTGACACCCGTTTTTGTCTATACCAACCACCCTTCGGCTGAGCTGTTCATCAACGGCAAGAGCCAGGGTGTGCGGCAGAAAGATCTATCCATCGCACTGGAGGGGAGCTATAGCGCCGAAGCGCAGCAATCACTGGAGCGGCAGAAGCGTTATCGACTGATGTGGATGGAAACGAAGTATCAGCCGGGCACGGTGAAGGTTGTAGCCTATGATGCAGAGGGTAACGTGGCTGCCACGAAAGAGATGCGTACCGCCGGCAAGCCGCACCGCCTGGTGCTGGAAGCAGACCGCGATGTGATCAGTGCCGACGGCAAGGATCTCTCATTTATCACCGTCTCGGTGGTCGACAGGGAGGGTAACCCCTGTCCCGATGTCAACGAGTTGGTCTCCTTCACGGTGAAGGGTGCAGGCAGCTACCGCGCCGGGGCCAATGGCGATCCTGCCGGTCTCGACCTGTTTCATCTGCCGCAGATGCACCTCTTCAACGGTAAGCTGGTGGCTATCGTGGAGTCATCAGAGAAGCCGGGGACAATCACCCTTGAGGCAACAGCCAGAGGGTTGAGGAAAGCATCTGTCGAAGTGCTGACAAAGTAAAGGCGTATCAACACCCGCATTCCCCGAAAAATTTAGTGGCCGTGGAGTTACCCTCCCTGTCTTTCACCTTGATGAGTCCATGGACATTCCATACCTCATAGCCGGTTCTCTTCCCGTGGGTCATCTCCACCACGATGTCATACTCTTCGCTGTGATAGGCTGTGGTGTGTGTTGCCTCATTTATCTCAGGTTCCTCCACACGGGTAAATTTCAGCAGCTTCCCGTCCAGCTTCATATAAGCTACTTCAGCCATATCGCTCATAAAAATGTATTCACCATTCTTATAAGTCGTTGAATCCGCTGTTACGTAGCAACTACAACCGGTGATGTCTTCGGGGAACGTCGTGAACGAACCTATGTCTATGGTCATATTGGGCTGTGGACCTACCATGAGTGAATCGAACACCTCACGGCCCTGTTCTTTTGCAGCCTCCTTCTGTTGCTGATTGCATCCCATGAGCATAACCGACAGCAGGAGCCCTGTGCCGAAAGTAAAGATCGTTGTTTTCATATGATTAATTTATTTTCACCTGTTCATTGAACCAATAGAAACAGCCTGCACAGGAATAACCAGGGTGTCACTATACCGATATCACAGTTAGAACGGTCGTAAGTAGGGAATTGTTTTCGTATCTTTGCAACCAAATAAAGAGAGAATAATGGCAAGAAAGAGAAAACAACTCCCCCTGCTGGAAGCGGTGGAGATTACCGATGTGGCGTCGGAGGGTAAAGCAATCGCGAAGATCGACGGGTTGGCAGTGTTCGTGCCTTTTGCTGTCCCCGGTGACGTGGTGGATATACAACTTACACGCAAGAGAAGCAGCTTCGCTGAGGGGCGCATCGTGCGGTTTCATTCATACTCCGATGTGAGGAGTGAGCCTTTCTGCCGCCATTTCGGTGTGTGCGGCGGCTGCAAGTGGCAGATGCTGCCCTACGGGGAGCAGCTGCGACACAAGCAGAAGCAGGTGACCGACAACCTGCAGCGGATAGGTAAGGTAGAGCTGCCGGAGATCACACCCATCCTGGGTGCACCGCAGACCACCTTCTACCGCAACAAGATGGAGTACACCTTCTCCAACAAGCGGTGGCTCACTGAGGAGGAGATCAGCTCCGACAGGGAGTTCACGCAGATGGATGCCCTGGGCTTCCATATCCCCGGCATGTTCGACAAGGTGCTCGACATAGAGAAGTGCTGGCTGCAGGACGACCTGGCCAACAGCATCCGCAACAGTGTCCGCAGCTTCTGCCTGGCGCATGGCTACAGCTTCTTCGATCTGCGTAACCAGCATGGGCTGATGCGCACGCTGCTGATCCGCAACAGCTCTATCGGTGAGTGGATGGTGATCGTGGTCTTCTTTGAGGATGATGCGGAGAAGAGAGAAGCACTCATGTCGTTCCTCGCTGCTGAGTTCCCGCAGATCACCTCACTGCTCTATATCATCAACAGGAAAGCGAACGACACCATCACCGACCAGGAGGTGGTGGTATGGAGAGGGCGTGATTATATTGTGGAGGAGATGGAGGGGCTTCAGTTCAGGATAGGAGCGAAATCGTTCTACCAGACTAACAGTGAGCAGGCGTACCACCTCTATCAGATCGCCCGCAGCTATGCACAGCTTGCCGGTGATGAGCTGGTCTACGACCTCTACACCGGTACGGGCACCATCGCCAATTTCGTGGCGCGGAATGCGAAGAAGGTGATCGGGATTGAGTATGTGGAGGAGGCTATCGCCGATGCGAAGGTCAACGCAGAGATCAACGGCATTGACAACACGCTTTTCTTTGCCGGTGACATGAAGGATGTGCTTACGGCCGCTTTCATCGCGGAGCACGGTCACCCCGATGTGATCATCACCGACCCTCCCCGTGCAGGCATGCACGACGATGTGGTAGGTGCCATCCTGCTGGCGGCACCGCAACGGATCGTCTATGTGAGTTGTAACGCTGCCACGCAGGCACGTGATCTGAGCCTGCTCGACAGTCATTATGCGGTGACGCGGGTGCAGCCGGTAGATATGTTCCCGCACACCCACCATGTGGAGAACGTGGTGCTGCTGGAAAAGAGAGAAACACCTAAAGTGGCATCCACTGACACGGAGGTGTTGTCCCGGAGACAGGAAGCCGCTCCCGGCATTACGGCAGGTTGATCCGGCAGGCTGATCCGGCAGGCTGTAATGTGCGCTTACCTGACCGCCTCTACGGTATAGCCCTGCTCCCTTAACCCTTCGATCAGCCCCTCTTCACCCGGGAGGTGGAGACATCCCACGGCGATGAAGGAGGAATGCTCCGCCATGATCGTGGGCAGTTTTTCCAGCCAACGGGCGTTACGGTCGCCGTTCAGCGCCTTTTTCTCCTCATCCGTTGAGGGGCAGGGGTCGTCGGGTTTCTCCTCGGTGTAGAGTCTCCAGAGGGCATCCAGGTCCTGTGCATGATAGGCTACCTGCAGCTCATCCATCTGCTCTTTCAGCAGCTCAGGGTGCTTCACCATGCAGCTAAGCATCTCAGCCTGTCTTTCTATCGATTGCATCTCCAGCAGGACGTATATCTGATCTTCAGTCGTCTCCAGCCCTGTTACCTGTTTTGAGCGCTTCAGTGCTTCCTCCTGGAAGTACTGGTCGAGGCCCACGCCACCAGTGAGTGAAGGGTAGTATCTCTGATAGAGTGTCAACGAGATGATGTTGCTCAGCATCGCCGGCTTCAATCTCCCGAACTGATTCAGACCGACACCCATAAGGTCGGTGAGTGTGCTGTCAATCAGCGCCACGTCGTCCGCCGGCAGCAGTGATTCGTAGGTCACACCCTCGGGCAGCATTGCACTACCCATGATCTTCATCTGCAACTCGTTCATGTTGCTCATATCGAGCTCACCCACGGTCTGCTCCGTGTTCCCGAACGCTTCGTGTACACCGGCAATGCTATCCAGAAAAGCGAGAGGTACAAGATGATGTGTGCCGAAGAGATAGGAGGGATTCTCCAGTCCGTTGCCGGAGATTTTCCAGAGGAGTGCCTTGTTGCTGCCGGTGGTGGAGCCGCCACAGGAGAGCAGTAATAGAAGTGCCGTCAGGACGCTGAATGTTTTTTTTAGATTCATTGTTTTTTGATTTTAAGCTTTTTGCTATAAGCAACAAGCTTTTGTTTATGAATAGTTGTTCTGCACAGTGTTTACGATTTAATCATACGGCTTACAGCTTACAGGATACAGCTTACCACATACTGCTTATCGCTTACGGCTTACGGCTATATCGCTTACCCCTTTCTGCTTATCGCTTATTTCACCTCCACGAATTCAGTATCCATGACATTGTGCATGGTCTCTTTCCCCTTGCCTATACCCAGGAAATCGAAGAGGAACCAGAAGATGGTGAAGGAGGGTATCACATCTGTCAACGGCAGCAGCTCTTCAACGAAAGTGATCAGCGAGGTGTATTTTCCTTTCTTCTCACCGAACATTTTATAACTTATAGATGCGGCAACGGGTGCCCAGACGATATCCAGCACCGGACCCACCACCGGAATAACAGTAGAGGCCATACCCACGGCATCGAGGATCACGCACTTGACCAGTTTTTTATATTTACTATCCATAGCCAATGATATTCTACTCAATAATAGTAATAAACTCCTTTTATACAAATAAACTCGTCAGTTGGAGTCTGTTTTTCCAAAAAGGTTTATTCTGACAAAAAATCAGGTTGATCCGGAAACCTTCCTGATTTTTTGTTGAAGCAGTACATCAGATGTTTGTTAAGCTGTGGTGGTGCTCAGAGGGGTGTAGCTTCTCTGTGCCAACTCTTTGTCCATCGTGTAGAGGCCAAAGCCGTTGTCACCTATCAGCTTCAGGCCGTCAATCATCGTCTGCGCTGTCTCTTCTTCCTCCACCTGCTCGTTCACGAACCACTGCAACATGTTCTCCGTTGCATAATCGTTCTCTTTGCGTGCGACGGATACAAGGTTGTGGATGAGTGATGTGACCACTCTCTCATGCTCGAGCGTATCCTGGAAAGCTTTCAGTACGGAGTCCCATGATGTATCCACCTTCTCAATCGGCATCAGGTTCACCTTGTTCCCCTTGGAGACGAGGTAGGCCATGAACTTCTGTGCATGATCCTGTTCTTCCTGAAACTGTACCTTGAACCAGTTGGCGAAGCCGGGAAGACCTTCATTGTCGAACCATGTGGACATGGAGAGATAGAGATAGGCCGACCAGAACTCGGCGTTGATCTGTTTGTTGATTGCGTTTTCTAATTCTTTACTTACCATAGTTGTATTTGTTTTTTAATTAATCTGTCGAATAATGTTAAAACGCATACCTTTCAAAAATGTTTAAAATAAATGGCCCCAATCCCACTGCCCAACTCAAAATAAAAAGGAGGCAACCGGTAATTTAAATTTATTGCTATCTTTGTACGTTGGTTTCACAGGAAATGGATGCTTCTGAAGCTGTTTTTGGCAGGAGTATATTTTTTAATATTCATCAAATGAATCTTTTAAGAGAAAAAATGTTGAAATACGATGCTCCGCAGCGTGCGAAGGCTGCCGGCATCTATCCCTATTTCCGGGCTATCGAAAGCGATCAGGATACTGAGGTTATCATCAACGGAAAAAAAGTACTGATGTTCGGCTCAAATGCTTATCTGGGGTTGACCAACCATCCGAAAGTAAAAGAGGCGGCCATAGCAGCGACAGAGAAGTATGGTACAGGTATGGCGGGCTCCCGTTTTTTGAACGGCACCCTTGATATTCACCTGGAGCTTGAACGTAAGCTTGCCAATTTCATGCACAAGGAGGAAGCCATCGTCTTCTCTACCGGGTTCACCGTCAACGAGGGAGTACTGGGCTGTCTCACGGCACGTAATGAGTATATCATCTGGGATGAGAGAGACCACGCTTCCATTATTGAGGGCTTACGTACCTCCTTCTCCACCAAGTACAAGTTCCGTCACAATGATATGGGTTCACTGGAGAAGCAGCTGAAGCGCTGTGATTTCAGAAAGGTGAAACTGATTGTCGTGGATGGCGTTTTCAGCATGGAGGGTGATCTGGCCAGCCTGCCCGAGATAGTGAAGCTGGCACAGAAGTACAACGCCAATATCATGGTGGATGAAGCGCACAGCCTCGGTGTGCTCGGCAGAAAATATAGTGGTCGCGGTGTTTGTGATCATTTCGGGCTGCTCGATGATGTGGACCTGGTGATGGGCACCTTCAGCAAGTCGCTGGCCTCCATCGGCGGTTTTGTGGCCGGTGATTATTCGGTAATCAACTACCTCCGTCACAATGCACGTACCAACATCTTCAGCGCCAGCATTACGCCGGCAGCTACGGCAGCAGCCTCCGCTGCTCTCGATATCCTTAAGGCGGAGCCCGAGCGGGTGAAGCGGCTATGGGAGCTGACCGATTATGCCATCAACCAGTTCAGGGAGAGAGGCTTCGAGCTGGGTCCCACCTCCACGCCCATCCTGCCACTGTACGTGCGCGATAACGACAAAACGTTCCTGATAACCAAGCTTCTTTTCGAGGAGGGTATCTTCGTCAACCCGGTGGTGCCGCCGGCAGTATCTGCCGACGATACATTGATACGTTACTCGTTGATGGCCACACATACCATGGAGCAGGTCGACCGTTCCATCGAGGGTATCACAGCCGTCTTCAAGAGGGTGGGCATCCTCTGATCTTTCTTTTGTGGGGATTATTTGCCTGAAAGTACATTGCTTTTGATTTTTTTCGTAGTTTTGCCAAAACATGAACTATTATGGGTGAGAGGATTGACAAGCTGCTGAAATGGTTCGACCTTCGCAGTGAGATGGAGGGTTACGACACCATACATGAGAACATCGAACGTGGTATCGTCTTCAAGGGTACCAACCTCTGGATCCTTATGTTCGCCATCGTGGTGGCCTCCGTGGGTCTTAACATGAACTCCACGGCAGTGATCATCGGCGCCATGCTCATCTCCCCGCTCATGGGTCCCATCAACGGGATGGGGTACAGCCTTGCCACCTACGATTTTCTGCTGCTGCGCCGTTCTATCAAGAACTTCCTGCTGGCAGTGCTGGTGAGCCTCCTCACCTCCGCGCTCTACTTTCTTCTGTCACCCATCAACGAAGCACACTCGGAACTGCTCTCCCGTACCAGCCCCACCATCTACGACGTGATCATCGCTCTCTTCGGTGGCCTGGCAGGTATAGTGGCGATGAGCAGCCGCCTGAAGGGGAACGTGATCCCCGGTGTGGCCATCGCCACCGCTCTGATGCCACCCATCTGTACGGCAGGTTACGGCCTGGCGACACTGCAGTTTAACTTCTTCTTCGGAGCGCTTTTCCTCTTCACCATCAATACCGTCTTTATCGCTTTTGCTGCACTGCTCGTCTGCCAGTTTCTCAAATTCCCCATGCGCTCGATTGTTGATCCTGCCAGAAAGAAACATGTGAACCGTGTCATCTCGTCGATCATCCTGCTCACGCTTGCTCCCAGCATTATCTTCGGTGTGAACCTGGTGAAAAACGAGGAGTTCGCACAGAACGCTGAGAACTTTATCGGTGAGGTGACCCTGCTCGGCGGCAACTACCTGCAGCGTGACATGGTAAACCCCCCGGCCCGTACGGTGGAGCTGATCTACTCCGGTTACGGACTGGGTGACACCACCATCGTGGAGATCATGGAGAAGGCCCTCAGGCATCGTCTCGACACTTCCAGGATTGTGATCCGCCAGGGGTTCGACGCCAACATAATGCGTGAGAACGTCCGTAAGTACCAGACCGAGTCGGAGCGTCTCAACAGTCAGCTTTCAGCCACCACCTTCGCCCTGAGGCAGACCCGGGATAGGGTGGACAGCATACGCAAAATCCCCCTTTTCGGTGAGAAGATCCTGGGAGAGATCAAGCCTCTTTACCCTCAGGTACAGGCCTGTTCTTATTCAGAGACCTATCTCTTCACCATGGTCAACGACACCACGCGGCAGTCGGAGATGGTGCCGATGGTGGTCTTCACCGTCCCCCGTAACGGGTTACGCACATCCGACAGGAGCAAGATAGAGGAGTGGCTGAAGAGCCGTCTCAACAACCCACGTGCGAAGATGGTCATCGAGGAGGTGCGCAGCTGACAGCTATCGCGCAGCCAGGTTATTTTCTTCAGTCCTACAACGGGTTAAATGCATAACTGCAGCCGCGAATAAACTATTCCCTGTTTTGTGCTGTTATAGTTAAAAGTAATGTTTACATTCAACCAATCAATACTCTTTACCTTGATGTAACAAAAAATATAAACGTATGAACAACCTGGAAACATCCTACATGGGCCTCAGGCTCAACAGCCCCGTCATTCTGGGCGCCTCAGAACTGACCTCCAACCCCGACATGCTGAAGAAAGCAGAAGAACAGGGCGCAGCCGCAGTAGTTTACAAAACCCTCTTCGAGGAGCAGATACAGATGGAGAACCTGCATCACGATGAGAAAATCAGTCAATACAACGATATCCATGCCGAGATGATCACCCTCCATCCCGATGTGGAGCGTTCCGATATCGAATATTACCTTCAGAAGATCCGCAAGGTGAAGGAGAGTCTCACCATCCCGGTGATCGCCAGCCTGAACGCGGTGAACGTATCCAGCTGGTTCCGCTATGCGAAGCTTATCGAGGAGACCGGCGTGGATGGTATTGAGATGAACCTCTATCAGGTCCCCACACGGTTCGACCTCGATGCAGCTACCATCGAGCAGCAGCAGATCAGCATCGTCGCGGGAATAAAAGAACAGCTTTCCATACCCGTGAGTGTGAAGCTGAGTTCCGACTACACCAATATCCTCCATTTCGCAAAACGGCTCGATGATGCCGGTGTGGACGGGATGGTGCTCTTCAACGCCTTCTTCCAGCCTGACATCGATATACGCAAGGAGAGCCACAAGCGTGTCTTCAACCTTACCCGCAAGGGAGAGTACAAGAAATCGCTCCGCTATGCCGGCATGCTCTTCGGTCGTGTGAACGCCGATGTGTGCAGTAGCCGCGGCATCTTCACCGGTGAGGATGTGATCAAGCTCCTTCTCACGGGTGCCTCCTGCGTGCAGGTGGTGAGTGCTGTCTACAAGCATGGCATTGAACGGATCGGTGAGATCAACCGTGAGGTCTCTGAGTGGATGGAGAAGAAAGAGTACAGCAGCATCAGCCAGTTCAGGGGTAAGCTCTCCGACAGCGTGCTCAACAAGAACGACACACTGCTCATCTACAAGAGGGCACAGTATATCGACCTGCTCCTGCACTCCGACACCATCCTTAGCGACCTGGAGTGGTAAGTTCCGTGTATATGGCATCATTGCCCGCATACGCATACCAGTGGTAGCGGGCGTTTGCTATTTCCACATTCCTTTAATCTTCTTATATTTGTATCTTTGGCAGCAGATGAAGGATCTGTCTGATCAAAGCAGCAACAGCGTACCAGAAAATTGTAAATACCATCATTATGAAAACCGGAAAAACGATCTCCATCATGTTATTGACACTGTCGGGTATTCTCTTTTCATCGTGTGCCACCATCCCTAAAGGAGCTGTGGCCGTCACCCCTTTCAACAAGGCGAAGTACCTCGGTAAGTGGTATGAGATAGCACGGCTCGACTTCAAATTCGAACGTGATCTGAACAACACCACGGCTGAGTATGACCTGAACGACGACGGTACCATCCGTGTCAACAACCAGGGATATAACTACGTGAAGGATGAGTGGAAGCAAGCCATCGGCAAGGCGAAGTTCGTCGGTGAAGAGAATGTGGCGATGCTGAAGGTCTCCTTCTTCGGCCCCTTCTACTCAGGCTATAACGTGATCGCCCTCGATGAGGATTACCAGTATGCCCTGGTCGCCGGGAAGAACCTGAAGTACCTCTGGATCCTCGCCCGCGGGACCACCATCCCTGATGATGTGAGGGAGCGCTACCTGCAGATTGCACGGGAGACAGGCTATGACACCTCTGCGCTTATCTGGGTTGAACACAATCGTTAACAGTATCTATTCATACATCTAATCCACAAATGCACGTAATAATGAACAAAGAGACAATGATGCGTCCTGCTTTACCTAAATCACTCCTGCTTTCGGGGCTCCTGCTGCTTTCGGGACTCTTTGCAGGTTGTTCCGAAGATATTCCTGCCGTGGAGAAGGAGGAAGAGGAGACAGAGCTTCCCAAGACTCCGGGGCCCTACTCGGTGGAGGTGAGGGATGGCAAATCGGATATGCCTCCCGGCGGGGGTGTGATCACAGCACAGTATGACGATTTCACTACCGGCTGTGATGTGAGCAAGATGGTCGACAGTAAGCCGGCGACGAACTATGAGGTGCCTTATAACACGTTCTATCTGCTGTGGGCCTGCAGTAAGAGTGCCCATGTGAACCTCTATTCCCTTACCGCAGCTTCCGACTCACCGGAGAGTGATCCCAAATCATGGATCCTCTATGGTTCCGGCGACAAGGAGTCATGGACCACACTCGATACACAGAGCAACCAGCAGTTCACTGCCAGGGGAGAGGTGAAGGAATATGCGATATCCAACGAGGAGAAGTACAAATATTACAAGCTGGAGATAAAAGCCAACCAGGGTGGTGCCACCACGCAGATCGCCGAGTGGGCCATGCAGGAGATCTACACCGATATTGATGAGCTGATGCAATATGCCTCCGGCTCTTCCTTCTCAGCACTTACGCCAATGGGGAATCATTACGCCAACAGGCATGTCACCACTGAGGGTGATCGTCTCTGGCTCTCAGATCCCTCCAACGAGCCTCCCGCACCCGCTTCAGCCTCTCATCTTTCGCTGGCCGAGTTCCCCGTGACGCTCTACCCCTATGGCATACCCCTGCCGGCAGACGTGAACCAGCATGCCATAGGTAATTGCGGCGGAGTGGCTGCCATGGCCTCCATGGCTTATGTCTACCCCGATTTTGTTGCATCACTGATCAGGGATAACGGAGACAAGACCTACACCGTCTCCATGTTCGACCCGCAGGGTAAGCCTGTGGAGGTGACCGTGACCAACCGCTTTCTCACCGGCAACGGAAGCAACATCGACGCCGTCTCGGGTAAGAGCAACACGGCCACCTGGTCGACCGTACTGGAGAAAGCCATCATGAAATATAATGTGATCTACAAGGTAAACACCGATATCGGCGGCATCGGCAGTGAACATGTCGTCCCCCTCTTCACCGGCGATGGCAACAGCTTCGCCTTCAGTCCCGGCAAGCTCACCAACAAGGAGCTTAAGCGGGTGATCCTGGTATGCCTCACACAGGGCAAGCTGATTATTGGAGGATTCAACAGAGGCGGACTGGCCGTTGATAACAGCGAGACAGTTACAGCACACGCCTACACGCTGATGCACTCGGTGGACAGGAATGCGCTCTTCGCCATGCGTAACCCGTGGGGTGGTAATCCCAGGGTGGATGGTGTCGCCGACGGCGTACTCAATATCCCCGACAACACCCTTATCCCTCCCACCATCGACTTCAGGATTGTTGATCCGGGGATAGCAGCGAACTACGGTGACGGCATCACAGAGCCATACATCCCGCCAACGCTGCACTCCACAGATATGCAGATGCGTGTTGCCGGCTATCTGCTGCGACCCGAATCCCCGCTGCCCTGAAAATGGTGAATGATAAAACAGATGGCTCATAACTGAAAAGTGCTGAAATGACAAGAAAGCATCTTTTTCCGCTCCTGCTGTTTCTTCTCATGCTCCTGCTGCCGGCAGGTTGTGAGAAGAGCTACCCCGTAATCGATAAGCCGGATGAAAAAGACGAGCCCGGCAAACCCGACGAGCCCGGCACGGCACACATCTACCCCACACCCGTGCAGGAGACAGCCATCGCTTTCCCCGGTGCTCAGGGCGGCGGTATGCAGAGCAGCGGCGGCAGGGGGGGGAAGGTGTACCGGGTCACCTCATCTGAAGATACAGGCGTTGCCGGCACGCTGCGCCATGCGCTGATGCAGAGCGGCAAGCGTATCATCATCTTCGATACCGGCGGCACCATCTTCCTGAAATCGAGGCTGACCATAAGCAACGGCGATGTGACCATCGCGGGGCAGAGCGCCCCCGGTGGAGGCATCACCCTGGCAGGCTGGCCTGTGGAGGTGAAGGCGGACAACGTGATCATCCGCTACCTGCGTTTTCGCATGGGTGACATTGAGGGGACGAAGGTGGGTGCCGATGGTGCCGATGCGTTGAGCGGCAGGGGGCAGAAGAACATCATCATCGATCACTGCTCCATGAGCTGGTCCACCGACGAGTGCTCCTCCTTCTACGACAACGAAAACTTCACCATGCAGTGGTGCATCCTCTCCGAGAGCTTACGTCTCTCGCTGCACGCAAAAGAGGATCATGGTTACGGCGGCATCTGGGGCGGACAGAACGCCTCCTTCCTCTATAACCTGCTGGCACACCACGACAGCCGCAACCCACGCTTCTGCGGTAGCCGCTACACCGGCCTGCCGGAGCTGGAGCGTGTTGATTTCCGCAACAATGTGATCTTCAACTGGGGTGCCAACACCGCCTACGGTGCCGAGGGTGGTAGCTACAACCTGGTCAGCAACTACTTCAAAGCCGGGCCGGAGTCTGCTAACCGGGGACGGATCATCCAGCCCTACGCTGATGATGGCGGCAATGTCCAGGCTGCAGGCACCTCCGGCCGCTTCTACCTGCAGGGTAACTATGTTAACGGTTACAGTGCCGTGACAGCCGACAACAGCTTAGGTGTCCATCTGCACAATAACACCTTCAATCAGTATGCGCCCGGCACCACGCTTGCCGGCCTGCTAAGCAGTACACCTTTCCAGGTCGCAGAGGCGAAGACGTTTACCGCGAAGGAAGCCTTCACGAAGGTGCTGGCCTTTGCCGGCAGCAGCAAAAGCCGCGATGCGGTGGATAACCGCATTGTTGAGGAGACAGGGAGCGGCATACCGCAGTTCACCGGGCTGAATCCCGGCAACAGCGCGCCCTATCCCAAGCCGGGGATCATCGACAGCCAGGATGATATCAGGCCTGCCGGTGCCGCGACCGGCTGGAGCGCATGGCCCCAGCTCGCTGCAGGGAGTGCTCCCGCCGACAGTGACGGCGACGGCATGCCCGACGCCTGGGAGATTGATGCCGGCCTCGATCCGAAGACGCCTGATGCCGGCGGCCGCCATCTCAGCACCGGATACGATAACATTGAGGTGTGGCTGAACAGTCTTGTTTTAGTCATTCATTAGCGCATCATCTGTTGAACCGAGGAAATTGATATGCTTTCCTTTGTTACTTTCGTAAATGAAATCCTTTAAACTTCTACTCTTGTACATCGAGAAATCGTCCACAATGACTAGTGGCATCCGATATTGGGAGAACTTCTGAAGTATCTCACCTGCTAATCCTGTTTTCAGGTCGAAAAAGTCAGGGATGATATTTTTCCCATGAAGGATTATCTTATCATAACCCTGATAATATAAATTTCCCAATAGGTTTAATGCATCATCAGGTGTTCTTATGACAAGTTCATCTGCGATTATCTCAGCAATTTTAGCGTTTCTTATTTCGTGCATTATGATATCCATCCTGAGTACTTTTTCTTGAGTTTATTCAATCCATTAACTGATCAGATGCTGTCTTGTTTGCTTTTTAACCCAACCATATACGCAGCAGGTCTGAAATACAATGGAAACCATCATCTGTCCATCCATTCCTTGAAAGCCGCAACGCGCTCACGGCTTACGATGACATCCTCATTATCTGTCCACTCCTTCAGCTTGATCTTCAGTCTGTTTGTTGAGTAGGCAATGATATCCCCGATGGCGGAGTAGTTGATGATGCAATTCCGGTTGATCCTGAAAAATGTAT
Organism: Proteiniphilum sp.; assembly: GCA_015478855.1. Taxonomy (GTDB): domain Bacteria; phylum Bacteroidota; class Bacteroidia; order Bacteroidales; family Dysgonomonadaceae; genus Proteiniphilum. The sequence continues at coordinate 3,887 of JADMKJ010000100.1, read as the reverse complement.
TTGGATCAATCAATTGCTCAATCCTATCGAGTGAATAATCAATCGGGTAGTTTTTCCCATTCTCAACAAGAATGAAATTGCATCTCTCCTTCACATAGAAACAGTTGACTGATGAGGTCTGTATCGACCTGTAATGTTCCCCTATCCTGATCAGAAACCTCTCTTTCGTTTTCGATTGCAACTGATGTATGATTGACGCGAACCTTGCATGATCCGTTTGATTGTAATGCGCTTTGAATTTGTTGATCGCATTTCTGAGCTCCTCCGGATCAATTGGTTTTAACAGGTAATCGATGCTGTTCACCTTGAATGCCTTCAAGCTGTATTCATCGTAGGCGGTGGTGAAAATAACAGGTACATCAATCGGGTGGCTTTCAAAAATCTCGAAACAGATACCATCTTCCAGCTGGATATCCATGAAGATCAGGTCCGGTTTCGGATGAATCAGAAACCAGTTGATCGATTGTTCCACTGACTGCAGCACATCAATAATCTCAATGTCAGGGTCTGTTTCTCCCAGCAATCGCTTCAGCTTTTGCGAAGCTGTACGTTCGTCTTCAATAATCAGTACTTTCATTTTCAAATTCAATCAGTGGCAATTTTACCAGGAAATGGTTGTTTTCTTCGTTGATGACAAGCTCTTTGTGCATGATCAGCCTCACCCTCTCCTTCAGATTCGATAATCCTGTTTGCGTCGGGCGTTCAATTATATTTTTCTTCTGCATCACATTGGAGACCACCACATACCCGTTTTCATCATATATCCGGATGATCAACGGGTTCTCCTTCGACATCACATTGTGCTTTAGGGCATTCTCAACCAGTATCTGTAAAGATACAGGAATAACTTTGAATTTGCCGGCATGCTGCAGATCAATTTCCAGGGATATTTTATCGTTATCGCGTTCCTTTTGCAGGCTGAAGAATTGTTTCACAAATGCTATCTCTTTATCCAGCGGTATCAGGTCGGTCTCCTCATTTTCCAGAATGTACCTGTAAATCCCGGATAGTTTCCGGATGTACTTGTCTGCCTTCCCCGCATCTTCATATACAATCTCAGAAAGGGTGTTGAGGCTGTTGAAAAGGAAATGGGGATTGACCTGCGACTTCAGATTCTGGTATCTCTGTTTCAGGTTTTCTTCCCTCAGTTTTTGTTCTTTCGTGGCTGATTTACGCCAGAGGGTGTAGAAAAATGCGATGGTAAAAAACATCAGCCATACAAAGAACTGTCCACTTGCAAAATTAAGCTCATACCTGAAAAGGTGGTGCCAGAATTCCGATAGATCCCTGCCTATATATATAAACCATCCGAAAACACCGATTGTGATTGCGATGTTGGCGATCAGGTAAGCCGAGATATAAAACAGCAGTAATGCCGGCAGGATCATTTTATTTATCCGGGCCTGATTATACCTGCTTGCCTTGTTTACCATGTAAACAGCCATGTACCCGATACCGGCAGCCATCAGGAATATGCTGATAAAAGCAACCATAGCCGTTGGAGGGAACCAATCCCCGGTTTGCTGATATTTAATCCCAAAGGCAGCAACGAAGCTGAAGATCAACAGGCCCACATGGTATAGCATCCAGAATCTTGTTTTTGAAATGTGATTTTTCATATGATTAAAACTATTGACTTTTAAATGTATCATATGGAACTCGCTTTTAATCATGTTCTTGTGAGAGAACAGTTATCATGCTCGTTTCATATCATTTTCTTATTTTGTTCGTGACAAGGTGATGAACCTCACTACATATCCTTTAAATCCCGGTTGGCCGTTTACCGAAAGGTCGGTGATGACATCTTCGGTAAGGGTTGCATATTCAACATGCTTATCGGTAAGCGACACATATACTTCGCCCCAGTAATGGCTTCTACCCCTCATTGAGAGGTTTTCCATCTCAATATTGACTTTGTTGTTCATGGTAGAATATTTAATAATCGCATACACATCATCATTCATTCTTGTCGTGCCAAGCCATTTCAATTTGAAGTTCTTGTTCTCAAATGTCCCGTTTCCGGCAAGATCAACTGATTCATTCAATTCACTTGCATCGAAATCCCGGTTCAGTCTCAAAGAATCCCAGTACCAGTATGCGATATCCTGTAACATGAACATATCCCAGATAAGATTTTTCATACGAAAACCTTCATCTTCCGGCATGTTCTGAAAAAAATGGGGGTTCACAATTTCCGGAGTAGGGAGGTAAGTAAAGTTTTCAAGAAAATCCTTTTTCTCACTGAATGGTTGTCCCTCCTCATCTGTTGAAGTATCAAACACATTGTTCCACCGTACCGAATCTCCTTCCAGCCCCGTGGTATAGTCACCTTCAATAGTCGTTTTTCTGAGAAAATTACCCATGAGGTCGTAATCCATATAATCCGTTGTGATATGATACGACCGACTGATTGAACGATCCAGCATTAAGTCTCCGGGCAATTGCTCCGGGTATTCAACCGTGTGCTTGCTTTGGGCATAAGCTGCATTGATTGCAACAGAAAATGCCAGTGTAAAACAGATAAACATTGTTCTCATCCTTTTAATTTTTAATGATTAATAATGGTCAAAGTAAATCAATGAGAAACAGATTGATAAATTTTTGTTGCCGAGTCGCGCTATGATCATTCCGGGTTGTCCATAATTCAGTTCAAATCGTGTTATGCAAATAAAACCGGTGAAAGTCCGGGTATTGACCATCGAACGAAGCGTTTGCTCCGGTTAAACCATTTATCCGGTCTTCAACCGGCGGAACTTCCTTTTTGCCGCTTCAATCAGCAGGATGCTGATGACCAGCAGCGCACCGAGGAATAACGGGAAGATGGAGAAACCAAATGTCGATGCCAGGCTTCCGAAAATCATCGGCATGATGGTCGACGCAACAGATGCACTGGCCATCTGCAAGCCGATGATTGATTGTGAATTTTCTCTTCCGAAGCTCCGGGGTGTTTCATGCAATATGCTCGGGAAGATTGGCGCACAACCCAGTCCTATCGTCAGAAACCCTGCAGCCAGGGAGTAATTATCAGGCAGGAATAGTAGGAGAACACCCAGGAAAATCACAATCTGTCCCAGTCGCACCAGCTGCAGGTTATTGATCTTCAGCGTGAAGAAGCCCGATATAAAACGCCCCGCGGTGATTCCGATATAATACAACGCAATCAGGCGTGCCGCACTCTCAGCCGAAATATTCCTCACGGTTACCAGAAAGCTCGCTCCCCAGATGCCTGCCACCACCTCAATGGTGCAGTAACAAAAGAATCCCAGCAGCATCTGTTTCAAGCCGGGGAGACGGAGTATATTTCTGTAGGACACGTTGATAGTGCTGCCGGTATGGTTCTCTGTCTCTTCACCCCTGATTTTCCTCCACACCGGCAATGAAGCGAGCAGCACGATCACGATGCCAAGCTGAATGATGCCGACCGTCCTGTATCCCATGGACCACGATCCGCTGTTTTTTAAATGGGCAGACATGATCAGCGGGCCAATGGAAGCGCCGATACCCCAGAAGCAGTGTAGCCAGTTCATGTGTCTTGCCCTGAAGTGCAGTGCCACGTAATTGTTGAGCGCGGCATCCACCGAGCCGGCCCCCAGCCCCAGGGGGATGGCCAGGATGAACAGAAAGGCAATATTGTCAGAGTAGGAGAACCCGATCAAAGCCGCGGCGGTCAGGAAGACACTGACCAGGGTCACGACACCCGTGCCGGCAGAACGTGTGACCCTGGCACTCATCAGGCTCGAGACCACGGATCCCGCAGCCGTGATCATCGATATGATCCCGGCATAATGAATGGGAACGGAGAGGTCTCTGTACATCACCGGCCAGGCAGCACCCAGCAGTGAGTCAGGCAGGCCGAGACCGATAAACGAAAGGTATATGATGATCAG
>JADMKJ010000099.1 GCA_015478855.1 Proteiniphilum sp. | reverse complement strand
ACATCTTCCTGGCAGGATCCTACGGCAACGACGTGCTCAACTATAACCGCCGTTATATCGAAGACCCGCGGGCCAACAACAACCTGCTCAAAACAGTTCTCGACTATGCAAAGGTTGACAGGATCGATCCCAACGGACCGGATGACTTCCGTAACCTGCATCTGGTGGGTGGTGACCGAAGAATACCCCGTTTATCCGCATCAACTTCAAACGGGAACAACCGTGTGAGCGACCTCTATATTGAAGACGGATCATTCCTCCGCATCCAGAACATCTCATTCGGCTATACCCTGCCCAAGAGATGGGTCAGCAAGCTGGCGCTTGACAATGTACGGCTCTACACCAACCTGCAGAATGTATACACCTGGACCAAGTACAGAGGCTATGACCCGGAAATCGGGTATATGTATGGTGATGCACTGATGAGCGGACTCGACTACGGTCGCTATCCCTCACCAAGGATCTACACCTTCGGGATCAATCTCTCATTCTAACGTCACCCATGGAACAAGAAAAAAAATATCCTATGAAAAATAAAATACTCATCATCGCAGCATTGGTCAGCCTGCTCCTCTGGACAGGTTGTGAGGACTTCCTCACCCAGACCAACAATACCAATCCAAACCAGGAGACCTTCTTCGACAGCGATCAGGCGGTTGAAGCAGCCACCTCTCCTCTCTACAACTATGTTTGGTATACCTTCAACGAGAAGTTCTACTACGGTATGGGCGACGGCAGGGCGAACAACATCACCGCCCGCTGGTCTGACTACATCTATCCCTATACCAACCTGACCGAGACAGCATTGAGCATCGGTCTGGAAGATGCCTGGGGATCACTCTACTCAGTGGTGGCTCAGTCCAACAACGTGATCAACAACATCCAGGAGTTTGCGGGCCCCACAGTCACGGAAGAGGCCAAGCAGACTGCCATCGCCGAAGCACGATTCATGCGCGGTACCGCATACTGGTACCTGGGTTCACTCTGGGGCAAAGCGATCATCTACGAGCGCACCTCCGACCTGGTGAACAACTCAGCCATCCCGCCACACAGGGTGACAGATGTGATGGAGTTCGCCATTCGCGACCTGGAGTTCGCAGCGAAATATCTGCCTGCCACTGTCGCCACAAAAGGAAGGGTTACCCGCTACAGCGCTTTCGGCATGCTGTCACGCATCTACCTCTCCATGGCCGGACTGACCTCCGAAGGAGCATACAACGGACAGAACATTGCCACCGATTTCAACCGGGGTACACGCAACAGCTACTACCTCGACATGGCCCGTAAGGCTGCCATGAAGGTGGTCAACGAATCACCCTATGCCCTGATGGAGAACTACGGTGACCTCTTCACCTATGAGAACAACAACTGCAAGGAGGCTATGTTCCAACTGCAGTGGCTCACCGGCTCCACCGATGCCATCGGCTGGGGTGCCAACCAGCCCATCCAGGCTTTCTTCGGATGGTCCACGCTGGTCGCCGACGGCACCAACTGGGGTAACGCAACTTACACCTCATGGGATCTGGTGCGCACTTACGACCCGCAGGATCGTATCCGCCGCCACAATACCATTGCCACATATGGCGCCTACTATCCTGAGCTCTACAAAAAGGGGGGTGGTTACACCTATGGTGTCACCGAAGAGGGATACGAAGATCGTTGTAACATCAAGAAATATGTGATCGGTACCATCGACGACAACGGCGTCAGCTACAAACAGAGCAATGGTCTCAACACCCATATGCTGCGCCTGGCTGAGGTGTACCTCAACCTGGCAGAAGCGATCCTGGGCAACAACGCCTCCACCTCCGATGCCACGGCACTCACCTACTTCAATATGGTTCGTGAACGGGCCGACATGCCCACCCTGAGCAGCATCACCTACGAGGATCTCCATTACGAACGACGCATTGAGCTGGCCATGGAGGGACAATATTGGTATGACCTGGTACGGCGCGGCTACTACCAACAGCAGGAGGTGGTCAACTACATGAACAACCAGGAGCGCAATGCAGGTTACGAATACGATGAGACCGAAGATGTTGAGTATGTAAAGACTAGCGATGGTGAAGGTGTGGCCACAGCCGAAGTGAAACACCTCACCCTGCCTGTTTCGGATGTGGACAAAGGGAAGAACCCTTACCTCGAGGGCACACCTGAAGCCTATGAATTCACGGAAGAAAAAATCACCGATCTCTATTAATCATTAATCTGACAAACAATGAAAAAGATACATATCCTATATCTCACCCTGCTCACACTGATCGGAATCACTTTCCTTTCATGTGAAGAGAGCGACAACCTGGGGAGCACACCGATCCAGGTGACAAAAATCTACCTGGAAGATCATGAGTCTTCCGTGCCGGACCGCCCGGTGGAGTTTGCCCGCCTGGGGCAGATGATCCGCATCGAAGGGAGTGGTTTCCTGGGGATGAAGAAGGTCTTCATCAACGGATACGACACCTACTTCAACGTGGCCTATGTCACCGACAACTCCATGTTGATATCCATCCACCGAAATACACCCGTTGTGGATGCAGAGGAGGAGGTGCGCAACACCATTCAACTGGTGAAAGAGGGTACCGATATCACCTACACTTTCACCATCATGGCTGCCTCTCCCACCATCACACGCCTGAGCAACACCCTGCCGCAACCCGGCGACCTGGTGACCGCTTATGGCGAGAACCTGCATGAGACCAGCAAGGTGACCCTCCCCGGTGGTGTCGAGGTGACCAATATCGTCTCCGATGAAGAGGGAGAATGGTTCACCTTCACCATGCCCGACGGGGTGACCGCCAGCGGCTCTCTCTTTTCGGAGGGTGCCAACGGCAAGGCTGCCACACCTGCCTACTTCAACTTCACTGAGGGTATCCTCCTCGACTGGGATGGCAACGGTGAAGGCGGTGCCTGGTCATGGAGTGAAGGCGGATCGATGATCGGTATCCAGGACAGCGATGACCAACAGAGCGATCTGGTGAGCGATCCCCTTAACTCGGGTCGCGGCAACTGCGTACCATTGATCCCCGAGCGGATACTGAATGGTGCCAACGGCGGTGTCGTGGCCGGCAAAGCACGTGCCACGGAGGTGTGGACAGCCGGCACTGACAACCCGATGGATGACTGGAGCCGGATGTATGCCTACATCCCGGAGACCACACCCCTCAACGAGGTGGCCTTCCAGTTCGACATCTATGTGCCCGATCCATGGAGCAACACGGGACAGATCCAGGTGGTGCTCTACAACAACTTCAACTTCACCGGTGTGGGATCGGATGATGACGGTCAGCGTACCGCATTCTACATCCCCTATATCCAGGATGGTGTCATGGTGCCCTACCAGACCGAAGGATGGGAAACCGTTACGATACCCTTTAGCGAGTTCGGTCACTATGCCAATATGCTGGAAGATGACGAGGCCACTCCCCCCACCTTCAAGAATGTGGTAGAGGACCGACTGGCAGCCACCTATCAGAACTTCGGCATGGGCATCGTCAACACCGACTTCACCTACCAGGAGGTAGAGGTAATCTCCACCCTCTTCAACCAGAAGATCTATGTGGACAACTGGCGGGTGGTACCGGTAAAGAAGGTAACCGTCTCCG
>JADMKJ010000098.1 GCA_015478855.1 Proteiniphilum sp. | reverse complement strand
GGACGCTTACGGTGGATGATTTTATCTTCGGCAGCCACCGTTCACACGGAGAGATACTGGCCAAAGGGATGTCGGCTATCCACAAGCTGGATGATGATCAACTTACAAAAATTATGGAATCATTCTTCGATGGTTCGGTCTATAACATTGTGAAGAAAGATTTCAAAGGCTCGGTGAAAGAGCTGGCGAAACGGTTTCTGGTATATGGCACGCTGGCCGAGATCTTTGCCCGCAAGACAGGCTTTAACAGAGGCCTTGGTGGATCGATGCATGCTTTTTTTACCCCTTTCGGGGTCTATCCCAACAATGCCATCGTGGGCGGTTCGGGCGATATTGCCGTGGGTGCGGCACTCTACAAAAAGGTGAACCGCAAACCGGGACTGGTGGTGGCCAACATTGGAGATGCCTCCATGGCGTGCGGTCCCGTATGGGAGGGGATCAACTTTGCCGCGATGGATCAGTTCAGGGAGCTCTGGAAAGGAGAGATGCAGGGCGGCCTGCCGGTGATCATCAACATCATGAACAACCAGTACGGCATGGGTGGTCAGACTGCCGGTGAGACCATGGGTTATGGCATTGCAGCCCGCATTGGCGCAGGGGTGAACAGTGACCAGATGCATGCCGAGCGTGTAGATGGCTATAATCCCCTTGCGGTGATCGATGCCTACAAAAGAAAACGTAAGGTGATTGAAGAGAAGAGAGGTCCTGTGTTGCTGGATGTACTTACCTATCGTTACAGCGGCCACTCACCCTCCGATGCATCCTCTTACCGCACCAAGGAAGAGGTGGAGGCATGGGAAGCGCAGGATTGTATCCGCAGCTACGGTGAGCAGCTGCTGGAGGCTGAAGTAGCCACTCAGGACGAGCTGGACAGGATATCCGATGAGATCCGTCAACTGGTGAATGACATGTTCCTGAACGCGATTGACGATAAGATCTCTCCACGAATGGATAATGCCGATATTATCGGTGAGATGATGTTCTCCAACGGATCGAAGGACTCATTTTCTGAGGCGCAGCCGGATGTGCTGATGCCGATGGAGGAGAACCCGCGGGTGAAGAAGATCGCCAATAAAGAACGATTCGCATTCGATGCGGAAGGTAAACCGTTCAGTAAGATGAAGCAGTTCCAGTTACGCGATGGAATCTTCGAAGCGATCATCGACCGGTTCTATAAAGATGCGTCGCTCATCGCTTACGGTGAGGAGAACCGTGACTGGGGCGGGGCTTTTGCCGTTTACGGCGGACTGACCGAGGCACTGCCTTATCACCGTCTGTTCAACTCTCCCATTGCAGAGGCCTCCATCGTCGGTACTGCCATCGGTTATGCCATGTGCGGAGGGCGTGTTATCCCCGAGATCATGTATTGCGACTTTATTGGCCGTGCCGGTGATGAGATATTTAATCAGTTACCCAAATGGCAGGCGATGAGCGGCAATGTGCTCAAGATGCCGGTAGTGGTACGCGTCTCCGTAGGATCGAAATATGGAGCACAGCACTCGCAGGACTGGACCTCTCTGGTGGCACATATACCCGGTATCAAGGTCTGCTTCCCGGTGACACCCTACGATGCCAAAGGATTGATGAACGCAGCCCTGCAGGGCACCGACCCGGTGATCTTCTTCGAGAGCCAGCGCATCTATGATATTGGCGAGCAGTTTCATGAAGGAGGTGTCCCCACAGAATACTATGAGATACCGCTGGGTGAACCGGATGTGAAGAAAGAGGGGAAAGATATCACCTTCCTCACCATTGGTCACACGCTCTATCCCGCCCTGAATGCAGCAAAAGTACTGGAAGAGAGATACGGCATGAGCGCCGAAGTGATTGACGCCCGCTCACTGGTGCCTTTCAACTATGAAAAAGTAATTGCCTCTGTGAAGAAGACAGGGAAGATCATCGTTGCCAGTGATGCTACCACCCGTGGTTCCTTCCTGAATGATATGGCCGCCAGCATCGGACAGCTGGCCTTCGACTATCTCGATGCCCCCGTCTGTGTGCTGGGATCACGCAACTGGATCACACCGGCACATGAGCTGGAGGAGGATTTCTTCCCGCAGCAGGGATGGTTCCTTGATATGATTCACGAGCGTATCATGCCACTCAAAGATTATATCCCGGGTGAGAACTTCACCGACGGGGAGATGATTAAGAGAGCGAAAAAGGGAATTTGACAGGAGCATATCATTTAAATGAAGAGGAATGATTCGTATCATTCTATTTGATATATAGAAGAAAGAATGAAGGATTTACAATATACAGGAGCACCAGCGGGTACTCCACCCAAAGTAAATGCCCATCTGCATACACCCTATTCATTCAGTGCGTTCAGAGATATTGATGATGCACTGGAGAGGGCTGTAGCTGAAGAGGTGAAGGTGGTCGGCATCAACGACTTCTACACAACACAAGGGTATGAGGAGTGGGCTGAGGGATGTGAAAAAAGAGATCTCTATCCGCTCTTCGGAATTGAATTTATCAGCCTGAACGAAGAGGACCAGAGAGTGGGATTGCGTGTGAATGACCCTGCCAATCCCGGGCGTACCTACCTGAGCGGGAAAGGGCTGGCATATCCTTTCAGACTTGATGAGCCTTATGCTACCCAACTGACAACCGTTCAATCGGAATCGAACAGGCAAGTGGAGACAATGTGTGTGAAGCTGAACGAGCTTCTTCAAAGGGAGCAGATCGGATTCACGCTTGATCTGGACCGGATCAAAAAAGAGCTCACCAACGGTGCGCTCCGGGAGCGCCATCTGGCACGAGCACTCAGGATAAAGGTCTGTACGTTTTACAACAATGATCAAACACAGGTAAGGTCCGTTTTGGAGAAGCTTTTCAGTGGGAAAGCATTGAAATCACCGTTGGATGATATTGCCGGCGTGGAGAACGAGATCCGTGCCAACCTGCTGAAAGCGGGTGGTGCAGCCTTCGTCCTGGAGGATCCCTCTGCATTCCTCCCGATGCAGAGTGTCTGTAAGATTATCCTGGCTGCCGGTGGTATACCTACCTATCCATTTCTTGGTGATGATGCGAAAGGTGGATATACCGACTTTGAAAACGATCTCGAACGGGTGGCGAAACAGCTGACGGAACGCGGTTTCTACTCGGTGGAATTTATTACAACCCGGAATGATCTCTATCTGCTTGAGAAATATGCAGGATATCTGCATGATCAGGGCTTCCTGGTTACATTTGGATCAGAACATAATTCACCCGTGATGGAGCCTGTTGAGCTTTTTGCCCGTCATCGTACACCTTTAACCGACAGGTTGAAACAGATCAATTATGAAGGTGCCTGTGTGATTGCCGCACACCAGCATCTGGTAAATGAGGGGCTGGAGGGATACCTTGATGACGAAGGTGTCGCTGATATTTCAAAAAGGGAGGAATTTATTGATCTGGGAGCGCAGTTAATAGCACATCGTTAGCATTCACCTGCTACCGCACTCTTTTTTTTCAATGAGTGTAATGGTAACGGCACAATATCCCGAATATGGCGGAAAATTTTAATAAATCATTAAAATAGAATGAATAAGATAAAAGCGTTAATTGCAATCTCTCAATATTACGGTGCAGACAGTCGTTTTGTTATCGCCGGTGGTGGAAACACATCCTGGAAAAATGACGAA
>JADMKJ010000097.1 GCA_015478855.1 Proteiniphilum sp. | reverse complement strand
CCTCCGAGAGGCCGTAACCCTGGTACATCGGGATGCCGATGGCATAGAAGAAGCGCTGCAGCTCGATGTCGAGCAGGGCGCCACCGCCGATGAAGTACTGCAGGTTGCTGGCGAAGCTCTGCCGAATTTTCGAGAAGATCATCCTGTCGTAGAAGGCGACCAGCGGCTTCAACAGTGCCCGCTTGCCGCGTCCGCGGTTATAGCCTTCACCGTTGTAGGCATAGGCCACCTTCAGTCCCTGACGGAAGAGACGGTAAGCGGTCTTCCCCTTTTTCTCAATACCGGCCTCGATATTCTTTCGGAAGTTGGCAGCCAGTGCAGGCACGCTCATCAACAGATGGGGGTTGATCGCCTTCATGCTCCCCGGCACGTTGCGCAGGATCTCCATGGCGCTCTTGCCGGCAGCCACCGAGGCGATGGCGGCACCACACTTCATGAAGGCGTAGATGCCGGAGGTATGTCCGAAGGAGTGGTCCCACGGGAGGATCAACAGTGTACGGAAGTAGGAGGGGATGCCGTTGAGGTGGTCCACCGCCTGCTCGGCGTTGCAGACATAGTTGTCGTGCGTCAGCATGATCCCCTTGGGGTTGGCCGTGGTGCCGGAGGTGTAGGAGATATTGGCCAGACTGTGGGGCCCTACCGTCGCCATCCGTTCCTCCACCTGCTTCCTGTCGGTTTGGAGCAGAGCATCACCCAGTGCCAGCACACTGTTGAAGTGTATCTCGCCCTCCTCTGCCTCCACATCCGGATCGAGCAGGATATAGCGTTTCACCCTGGTGAACTGTAACTTCATGGGACGGAGCTTTGCGATCTGCTGGTCGGAGGCCAGCACCATCACCGAGTCGGAGTGGTTGATGCGGAAAGAGAGATCAGGCGCCGTCTCCAGCTTCACCGAAAGCGGTACGCAGACCGCACCGGCGTGGAGTACACCCAGCTCACCCAGCACCCAGTTGTTCTTTCCCTCAGAGATGAGCGATACACGCTCTCCCGCCCCGATGCCCAGTGCCATCAGGCCGGCCGCGAAGCGGATCGAATGCTCCTGCACTTCGCTATAAGTAAGTGATGAGTATTCTGTCCCGCTACGTGCCTCATACAGATAAGGACGCTCTCCATATTTCTCCACCGACTCGTTCAGCAGTGTGATGATTGTTTTTCCCATATTATTGTTCATTATTTGATATTTCATTCCAGCTGGATGTTAAATGCTCCCTTTGTGAGTATCTGTTGATGTGCCAGCCCGGCGACGATCTCCGTGTAGCCGCCCTGGCGCCTCCCAATAATCACTTCAATCGGCTGAAACAGATAGCGACCCTCCTCCAGGTCGAGCGTGTACTGATAGATCTCGCCCAGGCCGGTGGTGATCGGTCCCATTTCGGGTGCACCGAATCCCTCGGGAATATTCGCAGAGGCACTCTTGATCTTCTCGGCAATCCGTTGACGCAGCAGGCAAGAACTGCGGTCATTTCACTGTCTACCTGCCATATAGTAATTCCAGGGCTTTTTTTATACCCTCTCTATTATTCGTATCAGTAACTAAGGTCGCATACTTCTTCACTTCTTCCGGAGCGTTTCCCATGACAACACTGGTCCCCGCCATTTCTAACATCTCTATATCATTGTAATTATCACCGATTGCAATGATTTCCCGTTCTTTGATATTGTAAATATCGATGAGTGTTTTGATTCCTTGAGCTTTGGATGTGTTTCTGTTGACAACTTCCAGGTAAGTTGGTTTGGATTTATAGATGTTTAGGGTTGGATACCCAATTGCATTCAGATGATCTTCAAACAAGGTTATTTCCTCAGGATGACCCATACAGAGTATCTTATTGGGATTAAAATTGTCTTCCAGCAGTTCACTAAGTTTTCGTTGGGTGATTATTGTATTTGAGATTGCATTTTCCTGTTTTATCCAGTCATCCATTCTTTCAGAAAACCAGTCATATTGATGATAAAAACTTACGTTGACGTTGTAATCTTTTGCCTCGGTCAAAATCCTCAAGCAATCTTCTTTTTGTAACATCTCCTCCAGGAGGATTGTTCCATTTCGAATGATCAGTGCCCCGTTATAACAAACTACCGGATTGCCTGCAATTCCAAGATCTTCATAATATGGCAGTGATGAAGCAGGGGACCTGCCGGTAACTATGGCAATTAGCACATTCTCACTATTTAGTATTCTTATAATATCCCTTGTTCCTTCTGCAATTTGCAAATCATCATTCAACAATGTTCCGTCAACATCAATAAATACTGCTTTATAGGCCATAGTGGTTCTTATTTCACTTCATCATCAGCATCATGCAAAGAAAACATTTTTCGGTCAATAACGAAAAATTACTCAATCATAATTTTACGCTTTGACACCTTACTGCCATTTATAACACAACTTTGGATTCTCAGTCAGATTGATACAAAAGAGGGGAGCAAGCCAACATAACAGATTCAATATGGGTGCCTCAATAACCTATTGAATAGCAAAGTTCCCCCGGCTTCAATCCTCAGGGGAGCTTCACTGTGCGGCTGAAGGGACTCGAACCCCCACGCCTCTCGGCACCAGATCCTAAGTCTGGCGCGGCTACCAATTACGCCACGGCCGCGAATGGAAGTGCAAAGATACGATTATTTATCAAACGGCTGATTCTCTTCCTTGCTTTTTTTCAGAATAGAGTCGATGACCTCCGGGTAATAGGCATACTCCAGTGCATGCACCTTGGCGGCCAGATCTTCGGGAGTATCACCTGGTAACAGCGGGCACCTGGCCTGAAAGATAATGTCACCCTCATCGTAGTGCTCATTGATGTAATGGATGGTGATACCCGACTCCTTTTCACCAGCCTCCACCACCGCCCGGTGCACCCGGTCGCCATACATCCCCTTACCGCCATACCTGGGCAACAGTGCCGGATGGATATTCACCATCCGCCTGGGATATGCATCCAGAAGAGACTGTGGAACCTTCAGCAGAAATCCGGCCAGTGCAACAAAATCAATCCGGTAGCGACGCATTAGATCCAGCGCCTCTTTACCCTCAACAAATGCCTCTCGGCTAAGGGTATGAGAGGGTATTCCCAGACAACTGGCACGATTGTGTACATATGCATCGGCTTTGTTGGAGACAATGAGCGATACCGCAACAAGCTAGTGATAAGTGGATGATTGAATATTCGCAGCATGACGGATGGAATCGGTTATGAACTCCGGGGTCTCACCATGTGATAATCAGATCTGCCAACACGGGGAGGTGGTCCAGGTCGTTCAACCCGGTCTTGGGTGCTGAAACGCCCATTATGCGAATATTGGAGCTGGTGATGATGTTATCGATGTTCATGTTTTCACCACCTGCGTAGCCAGATGAGGCAGCATTACCCTGTGCGGTGGTAAACCAACCCATCGCTCCACCATTGGCCATGTTAAAACCGGCTTCAAGAAATTTCTTCTGATTGTCATCCCTGGCATTTATATCACCCATGCAGATGAAATATTCGTATTGACGCAATAATTCAATCAGGTCGTTGAGTGATTCATCATGCCAATCCTTTTGCCATGGGACATGCGTCGCAATAATTTTTATCACTTTCCCATTTAGATATAGATCTCCCACCAAGGCATAATAATCACCATTCCACTGTACCTGATGAAGGTTGTGCAACTGGTGATTGGTGGCAATACCGTTGTATA
>JADMKJ010000096.1 GCA_015478855.1 Proteiniphilum sp. | reverse complement strand
CTTATATCGTAGAATTGATTGATGAGGCCATTGCTGACAAAGAGCAGCCCGATCCAGCACTTCCTCTCGCTATCAGGGCTTATGCCACCGAACTGGGGCGCCTTACGATGCCCGCCGCACTGGCTATTAAAGCCAAGGTGCTTACTTTGGCTGCCAGTCCGCTGTTTAACGGTAATCCCGATTTTAAGGATTATCAGAATGAAGAGGGTGTCAACTATATCAATCCTGCGTTTAATCCTGCCAAATGGGAAGCTGCACGCGATGCACTGAAAGAAGCGATAGATGTGGCACATACTGCCGGCCACGGACTGTATGAGTTTGATGACAGACTTACAGGCCTTAAAGAGCCTGTGTCGGATACCACCATGTTGGAACTGACCCTTCGCAATACCATCACATCCCGTTTCTCAAAGGAGTTGATATGGGGTCTGGGGAATAATGATGTAACAACCCTGCAGGGCATCGTAAATGCTCCGTTAACAGCCTATCATCAGGGTCAGCGCATTTCCTGGGTGAGATCCATGCACAACCCTACACTGAATGTGGTGGAGCAGTTCTATACCCAAAATGGTCTGCCTATTAACGAAGACACAACCTACGATTTTGAAGATCGTTATAAGGTTATGGAAGTGCCTGAGAATCATGATTATTATCTGATCAGTGATTTCAGAACCGCTTATCTGAACTTCTATAGAGAACCGCGCTACTATGCCTATCTTGGTTTTGATGGGGGTAAATGGTTCAATATGGAGGTGGAGAGTGATAAAAATGCCTTTGAAGTGCATAATAAGGCTGGGCAGATTGCAGGCAGGGCTCTCGACAACTACAATATCACCGGATACTTCGCCAAGAAACTGGTCAATTATAAGTTGATTATGAGAGAGGGACAGGATAACGGAGGTACCATCAGTTACGCTTTCCCCATTATCCGACTGGCTGACCTCTATCTTCTCTATGCGGAAGCTTTGAATGAATGCAAAGAGCTGCCCGATGATGAGGTTTACGAATATATCCAAATGGTACGCGATAAGGCTGGACTCGATAAAGGAACCGGAAGTTTGACAGCAACATGGGCGACCTATTCTAACAATCCCTCCAAGCCAACCACGAAAGCAGGTATGCGCGATATTATCAGACGAGAGAGAATGATAGAGTTGGCTTTTGAAGGTCAGCGCTTCTACGACTTGAGACGGTGGCGCCTGGCGATGGAATACCTGAATAAACCTATCCGTGGGTGGAACGTGAGTGAGAAGGAAGAGCTGGGATATTATCAGGTGACTTATATTGCCACCAGAAAGTTTATGCTCAGAGATTATTTCTGGCCCATCAGGACAGACGATCTGTACAGGAATGATAAGTTAGTGCAGAGCCCGCAATGGGATTAATTTTTAAAATATTCAAAACGATGAAAAATATATATATACTTTTTTGCCTGATCATTCTTTTTTCCTGTAATGATGATTTTGCGCATAGGCCTATTGGTGGGGGAAACGGGACGGTACCCGATCCGGTGAAAAACGCCCGTGTCATGTATAATACACCCGGAGGTGCTGTGATCGCTTATGAATTGCCTGACAATGTGGATATACAATATATCCGGGCTGAGTTTACCAACTCAGCCGGTGTCTTGAGAGATGTGAAAACATCAGCTTATCTCGACACGCTGGTTATCAGCGGACTGGGTGATACTTCACCGCGAACGGTCAGGTTATTTGCTGTAAATCGCAAAGAAAATGTGTCTCAACCGGTGGAGGTGACCATCAACCCGCTTACACCTCCCATAGAGAGTATCAGGAATTCAATGGAATTTTCAGTGGATTTTGGGGGCTTTCTGCTTCAGTATAAAGACAATGATGTGAAAGAAGAGGTGAGTATTTATGTACTGAAACAAACCGAAGATTCGGATGAATTGATTGAACACCAGATACTATATACTGCCCAAAGCAGTGATACACTGGCTGTGAGAGGACTCCCTGCAGAGGAAAACATGTTCGGTGTCTATGTACGGGACAGGTGGGATAATGTCTCAGATACACTTTTCTTCAACCTGACACCATGGCGTGAGGACTATCTGGACAAGACATTGATCAATTACATCTCTGTTGCGGGTGATGTAACGTGGAACAATTACAGCGGTGGTGCCAACGATCATGCTTATGATGATGTAATTGGAAATGGAAATTATATTCACACCGCCTTTCCGGTTGAGTTCCCTCACCGATATACTCTGGATCTGGGTGTGTCTGTACTGTTAAGCCGTTTCTTATTATGGCAGCGACCCGGCGACGATGTACTGTACCAGCACGGAGCACCCAAGCGTTATCGTATCTATGGTCGTGCCGATGATCCCGGGGCCGGTAATGTGAATAATCCACTCGAAGGATGGACTTTGTTGACAGAGTGCACCTCTTTTAAACCGTCAGGTTTACCCCTGGGACAGAATTCAGCAGAAGATGAGGCGTATGCAGCCGCAGGTGAAGAGTTCTCTTTTCCCCGAGATATATCGCCGGTAAGGTACTTACGGTTGGAAACGCTTGAATCATGGTCTGGCATGAAATGTTCTGTAGTAAGTGAAATGGCTTTCTATGGTGAGATTAAAGATGAACTGTAAATAGATGGATGGTATGAAAAAAATTATGACGATATTCGCTGTAATCTTTCTGTTGGCAGCCTGTGCCGATATGAATGAAATCCAGCAGGTTTTTTTAGATAAAGGTGAACAGGTTTATGTGGGTAAGGCTGATACATTGGTTGTGCATGGTGGATATCAGCGCGTGAAAATCAGCGGAATGATGTATTATGCCAAAACAGCAGAGAAGTCAGTCATCAGATGGATACTCGATGGTTCAAGTGATTCAGTGGTTGTACAAGCCGCTGAATGGGAATCGAATAACGATACTTTATCTGTCATCATCGAAGGCTTGAATGAAGGTACGCAGCGATTTTTTGTACAGAATTACGACAAGGAAGGAAATAAGTCGCTCAATGTAGAGGTAAGTGGGAACGTCTATGGTGATCAGTATATCGTGAGCGCAACTCCTAAGATCATTACCCAGTTGACTCCGCTGCCCGAAGGTATGCTGATAACATGGAACATGTCGGATGAAGCCATTGGCGTGGAGGTGAAGTATGAAAGCAACAATGGTGAACAGTTCCTGAAGGAAGATGCCAAGGCTGCCACATCATTGTTACCCGACTGGAAGCTGGCAGGAACAGTACAGACACGAACCATCCTTCTCCCTGAAGAAGGAGCACTTGATACGCTCTATACGGAGTGGAGCAGCCCCCTTCAATTCCCTGAATCGGTGGAATTCACCGTCGTGAAGAATAAGATTCAGCATATGGGCTGGAGCAGGGATGCCGTTACAGGGTACAGTGGTACGTACAGCGGTGTCTTCGACGGCGTTTTTGGTGGTGGTGGAAATCAGTTTCATAGCGGAAATGATGTCGGTGTACCCCAGCACCTGACTTTCGACCTGAACGTGAAAGCCAGACTCACCCGATTTGAGATCTATGCGCGTGATGACAATTATCACAACTGGAATCCCAAAAAAATACAGATCTGGGGCATTGGTGAGATCAGCGATAATTCGGAGGTCCAGCTCTCTAGCAGAGATGCAGGATGGGAAGATGAAGCCAGATCAAAGGGATGGAACCTGCTCACTGAAAACATCAGCACTCATCCTATCAGCAACAATTTCAC
>JADMKJ010000095.1:12331-22015 GCA_015478855.1 Proteiniphilum sp. | reverse complement strand
AGAAGATCGTCGAAAGTCAGACCCTCCATGGAGATTCTATCTGCAATAAATGACATAAGCTAAATCTTTAATTTTTATTGCATGCAAAATTACATATTTTTTCGCGATTACCCGATAACAACTATGTTAATTTTATTATTGTGAGTAATATAGCTGCATGAGTATTGTTCATGCTACACTTATAAAAACTTTCAATAGATCATACCTCCTGCAATTTTTCGTTCTGAGTCTTAAAACCTATATCTTTGAGCCTCGATATTATAACATTAAATTATTCATTATTATGTCAGTATTAGTAGGAAAGAAAGCTCCGGCATTCCGGACTCAGGCCGTAATCAACGGCTCAGAAATAGTAGAAAATTTCTCACTCGAAGATTATATTGGAAATAAATATGTGGTGTTCTTCTTCTATCCCGCGGACTTCACCTTTGTATGTCCCACGGAGCTGATCGCGTTTCAGCAGAAGCTCAGCCAGTTTGAAGAGAGAGAGACAGTGGTGGTTGGTGCCTCCACCGACTCGGCCGTATCCCACTGGAAATGGTTGCAAACGGCCAAGAACGATGGGGGCATCCAGGGTGTCACCTACCCTATCGTTGCCGACCATTCGCTGACCATCTCCATGGCATATGATGTACTGGCCGGAAATTTCACCACCGATGAGGATGGCAGTGCAGCCTTCAGGGGCTCACCCGAAGCCTATCGCGGATTGTTCCTTATCGATAAAAGCGGTATCGTACGTCACCAGGTAGTGAACGACATGCCGCTGGGAAGAAGCGTGGATGAAGTGCTGCGCGTGATCGATGCACTTCAGTTCACCGAGGAGCATGGTGAGGTATGTCCTGCCGACTGGCACAAGGGAGACAAAGGTCTCTCCGCCACCCAGGAAGGCATCGCCGATTATCTGTCAGAAAAATAATCTAACCTTTATGTTCAATTAAAAAACCATCTTGAACAGCAGTCTCTTTACCGGGCGTGACAAACCGGGAAGAAGATTACCGGCTGAAGGCAGTTATCACTGTCCACAGGCCGTAAACAGGCAGGGTTGAAGTGCAAACTTCAGCCCTTCTTTATTTTTAATCACCTCAAAAAAAACTGTCCGGAAGCATCAATGATGATGCTTCCCCAGATTTCATACTTGTCGCTGAAAATGAAATCAGATTATCTGGCAGGTTGCCTTTCATTGAGATCATCATCAATGATCCGAATGGAGTTGATAACTCTTTCGGCTGTGGAATCATTCTTAACACTAGATAATGTTTTCATGTTGGTGATGATTGAATTAAGAATAGATAAATACAAAGATAATTTATTTACAATATCCATTTATAAATAATTTCTAAAAAAAACTCCTTAATATTTTGGTTTATAATATAAACCTATTTATATTTGCAACCAATAATTCGTGCAACGGCAATTGAAATGTGTTATTCATAATAAACAGATGAATTCAAAGATGTTGTTCACAATGCTGTCTCTTATATCTCCCCTGCTTGTTGTAGGGCAGACAACCATCATTTCAGGCAGGGTCATTGATGCCCGGCACAATCCTGTATCTTATGCGAACATCTATATTGTGAACAGTGTGGAGGGGACGAGCAGTGATGATGATGGTAATTTCAGGTTTGAGACTTCGTCAACGGGAGTGAAGCAATTAGCTGTCTCCATGATAGGTTACGAGGATTATCTCCTGGAAGAGGATATGACAAAGATGCATGCACTGACCATCATGCTGAAAGAGATTCCGCTGCATCTGGATGAAGTGGTGGTGCAGGTTGGTAGTTTTATCATCAAGGGCACCTCTTCAATTGAGAACAAAGGCTCTGTGGATGTGGCCACGACCGCCGGGTCGGAGGGTGATCTGTTCAAGGCGCTCACCCTGCTGCCGGGGGCACAGGCGACCGGCACTGATGGTCGTCTGCTGATACGTGGCGGCAACAGCTCAGAATCACAGACCTATATCGATGATATGCATGTGCTCTCACCCTATGGTGCCACATCACCTCATCAGCAGGCACGCTCACGTTACTCTCCCTTCTTTTTCTCGGGTGTCAACTTCTCAATGGGAGGCTTCTCTTCTGAATACTCACAAAGCCTCTCGAGTGTATTGCCTCTTTACACCCGTGACGAAGCGAAGGAATCGAAGGTAGGTCTCAGCCTGATGAATGTCTCCGTGGGTGGTGGGGGTACGAAGGCATGGAAGAAGGCATCTCTCTCTTTCAACAGCGATTACGGCAACATGGATAGCTATAACAGGCTCTTTTATCCTGAACAGAATAATAGCTGGAAAGAACCTGTCCGTTTCTGGTCACTGCAGAAACAGTTTCGCTACTCACCAAAGGAGAACACCCACTTCAAAACCTTTTTCACTTTCGACAGGACCATCTTCAATCAAATACAGACACCCTCCTACGGCGAGAACCGCGAGATGGACTTCGCCGAGAACAACCTCTACCTCAACAGCACCTTCCGCACCCGCGGAAGAACGGGAATGAAATATTTTGCCGGAATAGCTTACGCCCGGAACAGGAGGCATATCGCAGGGGCACAATTACCGGACGATCTGCTGAAAGAGCAGGAGTCGGAGCTTCATGTAAAAGCAAAAGCGGGAAAACGTTTCACCGACCTCTACAAGCTGGAGTTTGGTGTTGAGAGTGTTGTGAAACAGTACAGGATGGACTACCAAAGTAACGATCATTTTACCCCCGAACTGAAACATCATATAACGGGTCTCTATCTCTCCAACGATTTCAATATCCTTGATAACCTGTTGCTGAATGCCTCGGTGAGAGGTGAGAAGACATCACTGAACGATGATTTTGCACTGCTGCCCCGTATAGCAGTCAGCTACAAGCTGAGCGACTTTGTCTTTTCGGGAGTGGCGGGCAGATATCAACAGTTGAGTGACAAGGAGTATCTGGCATACAACCCTACGCTCTCCAACGTACGCAACCTGCAGTATCAGGCGGGGATATACTATCAGAAGAAACAGAAGATCTTCAGGGTGGAAGCTTATTATAAAGATTATGAAAAGCTGCCGGTGATGAGCGATCAGCAACACTATTTGTCTGAAGGATATGGATACAGCCGTGGTATTGATCTCTTTTTCAACGATCAGCTTTTGCTCAATCACTGGGACTACACAGTCTCCTACACCTTCAATGACAGCCGGCGCAAGTACCTGCACTACCCCACCCTCGTGCAACCCCATTACGTCACCCGGCACAACGCATCCGTAAGCATCCGCTATACCAATCTGGAGGTGTTAAGAAGCATGATCAGCATCAGTCAGCGATATGCCAGCGGACGCCCCTATCACAATCCGAATGGAGAACTTTACATGAGTGGCCGTACGCCTGAGCTTTACACCACCGATATCAGCCTGACCATCCTGGCACACAGGAAGCTGATCATCTATCTCTCCGCATCCAATATATTCCACCGGTTAAACATTTACGGATATGATTACAACACCCAGCCCAACAGGGAAGGCATCTACGAAAGAAAGTCAATCATGCTGGCGCAGCCGCAGAACTTCTACGTGGGCTTTTTCCTCACACTGGGCAGGAATGTAGCCTACGAAGCGACCCATTTTTAAAATATTACAAATCTATTTAAAAACTATTCCAATGAAAACATTATCTTTACTCGCTTTAATGATTACGCTGTCAATGGCGATACAGCTGACAGCACAGGATGACGCAGCCTACACCAGGGCGATGGAGGCAGCGGTTGACCAGTTCGACAAAGTGCAGAATGCCGCCGATTTGCAGGTGTGTAAAAACAGCTTCGAAAGAATTGCCGGCAGCTACGACAAACAATGGCTTCCCACCTATTATGCAGCTTACCTTAATACAGAGCTGGTATACTGGGAACCAAAATCAGATCAGAACAGCATGCGACTGGCAGAGGCAGAGAAATACCTGAAGCGGCTCGATGAGATGAACGATGCCGACAGGTCGGAAGTGGAGAACCTGTGGGGTTATTATTACATGTGCAGGATCAGTCAAGATCCTGAGAACTTGGGGCAGCAACTGTTTCAGCCTACTGTCACAAAATTTGAGACGGCCATGGCACTCAACCCCGAGAACCCGCGTCCTGTGATACTGCTGGCTTTCTTCGAGCAAAACCTGCCGTCGTTCCTGCAATCGAAAAGCAACAGGGCTGAGCAGAAGAAAAAAGCGGAAGTGCTGTTCAGTAAAGAGGAGAAGAGCTATGTAAGACCCTATTGGGGGAAATATTTCCTTCAGATGATCAACACAGATTCAGAATAAATAACAGGCAACATACAGAATCATATGGAAAATAAAATGAATGAGCAGGAGAGCCTGCGGATCATCAGCGAGATGATCTCCACAGCCCGGGGCAATATAAGAAAAGGAGCGGGAAAACATTTCCTGCTCTGGGGCTACCTTATCTTCATGGCTTCAATAGCACACTTTGTATTGATCAATTTCACTGCCCCGGGAGGTAAAAGGATAGGCTTCCTCTGGCTCGGGGTAACGGCTTTCGGGATCCTCCTAAGCGTGATCATTGGTTTCAGGGATCACAGAAATCCCGGGGTGGTGACTTATATCGGATCTATCAGCCTGCGCATATGGGCCGGATTTTTAGTCTGCCTGGCGGCCATCATGATCCTGCTGAGAGGAGAAGCGGGCTGGTACACCTACCCGGCCATCACCTTTATCTACACCTATGCTCTCTATATCTCCACGGCACTCTATAAAATCAGATGGATGTATCTTTCGGTAGCGATATGTGCTGCATGTCTGCTGCTGTATAATTTCGTCGCTTTTTCATATTATCCGCTATTGATGGCACTGACGATGCTGGTCGGGAATATTCTTCCCGGACATTATCTCAATTACAAAGGAAAAGAACGTAGCAATGTTTAAAGAGCTTGATCCACTGCTTCATTCACAACTGCGGCTGGCAGTCATGTCTCTTCTGCTGTCGGTGGAAGAGGCTGATTTCGTCTTCCTGCGGGAGAAAACAGGTGCCACGGCAGGTAACCTGAGTGTCCAGATCGACAAGCTGAATGAAGCCGGTTATATCAAAGTGAGGAAATATATTGAGGGGAAGCGCCCCCGCACCGTCTGCAAGATCACCAAAGCAGGTGTGGATGCCTTCGATGTATACGTGAAAGCGCTGCAGAGTTATATCAAATAGAAAAAAGCACCTGCCATTTACCGGCAAGTGCTTTTTTATTTCTCCCGCGGGAGGATTTTGCCCTCACCTTAGTGGTCGTGGTCGTGCTCAATGCCCTCCTCACGTGTTTCATGCACTGTGCCGTGCGGATGCTCAACCGGTGTATAAATAGAATAGAGCTTTAACGGCTCATCGGAATCGTTGAGCAGGTTATGCCATTTGCCGGAAGGAATAAAGATGGCGAAGTCATCCTCCACACGTTGCTGAAAATCGAGATTATCCTCTGCATCACCCATCATCACGATGCCGCTCCCCTGCTCCACGCGGAGGAACTGATCTGTTTTGGTGTGCAGCTCCAGTCCAATATCCTCACCCGGCTGCAGTGTCATCACCGTCATCTGCATCAGGCTGCCTGTCCATACCGAGGTGCGGAAGGTCTCGTTCTGCAGTGTATACTGCTCCATATCAATCACCAGCGGCTCCGGGCCAAAATCCTTGAACTCCACTGCTTCTGCACTCTCTGCCGGCGCTGTCGCTGTCTGTTTTTCAGCACTTCCCGGCTGCACACAGGATGAAAGCATATACACTGCTGCTGCTCCTACAAATAAAATTGTTCTTTTCATGACCATTCACTTTAAATTACTATTTGATTTTCACATTGCTAATCTGGTAAAGATAATAATTAAATGTTTATCGGAGAAACGTTTACATCATTTTCATCCGGCAGAATGGTATTATTCTCCGCTCTCCAAGACAGGAGGCGGTGAGAAGCGTAACGGGTAAAAATCTATACTATTTCTCCTGCTTTCTCCTTTACCCTGACACCCAGCAACAGCAAAACCACCAGCAGAATGATAGCGATTGTATCTGTAAGTATTCCCTGCAGTGAAGCACTGTCGTGCATCAACGTAAAGATCAGTATGACAAACCAGCGGGTGAGCAGCACAACAGCAATCAGCCATGCCACAATCCGCACTTTCTCCCTCTCTCTGTAAAATGCCATGAAGATCAATGTAACACCGAAGATCAGGTTCTCGGCAGTGATGATATGCCACACATAGCGAATGATGGTTTTAGCACCCGGGGCAAGCGATGTCTGTTCGATCTCCGACAACAGCGTGAGTTGTCCGTTCATCGCATGGGTAAAAGCGAACAGCACAGATAAAATACCCACGATCAAATAGAAGTAATTCTTAATCTTTTTCATAGGATGAAAATTTATATTGTCAGTTACATTGCAATGAGAGGTACCAGGTAGCAATTGTATCCATCTGCTCCTGTGGAAGATCCTCAAGGAATTTAACATTCTCTTTCATTATCTTAAAACAGCGCACGTTGATCTCCGGCGTGAGTGGCTGGAATCCTTCCGCGCCGGAAGCGGTGACATCGATGTCACGGCTCAGGTACGGGTTCCCGCAAGCAAAATTGAAATCATCCATGGCAATCGTCTTCAACAGGGGGCTGACCGCTGTTTTATAGCTGATCACACGTCGGTTGATATCATAGACGAAGAAACCGCTTGTCGATGAACTTGGAGTTTAGCAGCCGTGCTACTGCCATGTAGTTGGGTTTGAATTTTATCCTATCACCTACCCTGTATTTTTTAAGCCCTTCGCTGGTCTTGTTCTTACCAATATCCACCACCATCATGTCAGAGGTGATCCCCACGAAGTGTACCTCATGATCCAGCATCACCAGGTCATCCTTATCCACATCCAGCATGCCAAAGTCAAGGATTGCCTTTACGGTTGTTTCATCTGCGTCATGTTCATCAAAATCGGCTGTATGCCCTATGTTGGCATCACTCAACACCCCCTCGGGTACGATCTTCTTCTTTTCCAGCTCAATGATATTGGCCTCAAATTCAAAAGTGTCCGTGTTCAGCTCATTAAACTGTTTGTTGTAGAGAGGGCTGACACCGAAGAATGCCGCCTCCCCAATCCTGAAATGGTTGATATCCCTGGGTACGCTCCCCTGCTCAATCAAAGGCAGCGTGATGGAGGAGCCTCCCGAAACATATTTCAGCTTCTTCCTGAATTTTTCCGAGATCAGCTCCTTATATATGGAGAGCTGCAGGAGTTTGTCGTAGGTTGGCTCAATCCCGTACATACAACCCAGGTTGGAGCCAATACCGATCACATCGATATAAGGGAGGTTGAACACCTTCTCGTAGAACGTCATCACATCATCACGGTTCACCCCCTCACGCAGTTCACCCAGTTCAATCATGATGATGATCTGATGGATCTTACCGGCTCTCCCGGCTGCCTCATTCAACGACTGTATTGTGCTAAAGGAGCTGTTGAGAGATATATCCGCATACCTCACCACATCATCAGCGTAGGTCTCTGCCGGTGGCTTGATATAGATGGTGCGCATATCGGGGTTCACCGCCTTCAGGTTCTTCAAACTGGTCAGCCGCGAGTCACCCACCGAGTTGATCTTATCGATCACATCACTGGTGAGTATGTTCCTGAGAAACTCCTTATCCCCTGAAAAGACCTTGGTGATCAGGCTCCAGTCGATTCCCTTCTCTTCGAAGTAATCGCTCAGCGTGCGGATGTTCTCCTTTATCTTCTCAGTATGTATGATGAGTTCAGCCATAACTATTTTTTTAGCCTCATCTCCAGATAAGGATTGGTAAAGCCCAGTTTCTCGTACAGAATTTTTGCCGGATTATTCGCCTCCACATGCAGGGCTATATCACCATCGGCATGAGCAATCGCTTTCTGCATCAGCTTCTTTCCAAGTCCTTCACCTCTGCTGTTTTTATCTATTGCGATATAAACCAGAATATTCTCCGGGATATAGCCGTTCATGCCTGTCCTGTTAATCACAACGGCTCCCATTATTTTATCCTCCTCCTGCAACAGCATGGTGAATCCGCCAAAAGAGTCAAACTCCTTCGTAGAGTAATCAATCGCTTTTCTGATATGATCTTTAGGGTCTCCATACTGTTCCAAATTGTCGAAAAGGAAATCAATCACCTCTCTTTTTTCCGGTTCTCCCGGTTTGTTGTTTGTGTCAAAGATTGTTGTTGTTAGCATAAATTGTTTGAATTGTTTTCATCCTGTGCAGGCACTCAGCCGGTTCATTCCGGTGGGCACCGGTTCATTTTCTCTGCTATAAAGACAACGCTCATTCAATATTGTTCATATTTTTTTGTTAAAAAAATGTCAACATCTTGAGTCAGAGCATGTTTTCAGATTCTTTATCCTTCAGGAAACCGATGAGATGGTTCAAATGATCTCTCATCACCATCAGCTCATCAAGGCTGATCGCGTTGTTCTGCAGACTCTTCATCAGCTCCGGCGGGATATCAGCCGCCTGTTCTCTCATCGCTTTGCCTTTCGCCGTGAGTGTGATCAACACCTTGCGCTCATCTGTCATTGAGCGACGGCGGCTGATGATCCCCAACATCTCCATCCTCTTCAGCAGTGGTGTCACCGTGTTGGTATTCAGTATCAATTTCCCGGCTATATCGTTCACCGTGATGCCATCCTGCTCCCAGAGTACCATCAGCACCAGGTACTGGGGATAGGTGATTCCCAGCTTCTCCAGATGAGGCTGATACTCGCGGGTGATCAGTCGTGATGCCGCATAGATCGGGAAACAGATCTGGTTGCTCAGTTTTAGCTGTTCAAATTGCATATGTTGTTCGCTTGAGACCCGTTCGTTATGAAAAGGCAGGTTGTTACTTCATCTTTTTTGCCAGGTATTTATCAATCTCCTCCGGTTTGGTGACAGGTGAAAAACGTTTCACCGGTTTGCCGTTGCTATCGATCAGGAATTTGGTGAAGTTCCACTTGATCTTGCCACCGAAGAAACCGCCCAGCTCCTTTTTGAGGTATTTGTATATCTCATGCGTGTTTTCACCGTTCACATCAATTTTTGAGAACATCGGAAAGGTGACACCGTAGTTGAGCAGACACCCTTCCGAGATCGACTGCTCATCACCCGGCTCCTGGTTCCCAAACTGATTGCAGGGGAATCCGAGAATCACTAATCCTTTATCCTTATACTTCCTGTAGAGCGCCTCAAGACCCTCATACTGGGGTGTCAGCCCACACTTGCTGGCGGTGTTCACGACCAGGATGGTTTTGCCCTTGTAGGCATCCATCGATACCTCCTGCCCCTTGAGATTGTTCGCTTTGAAACTGTAAAATTTTGCTTCCATTATTATATGTTGATTCATTTATATCGCTATTGATTTTATCGTCTGCGATACAAAAGTAGGCAAATTATTTCTATCGCTCGCGACATAATGGATGTTTAACAAAGATTTAACGATCTGATTGTTTTCAGCCCCCCTCCCCATAAAACGGAGTCTGTGCCAGCCTAACTGATCACTGCCCTTAGCAGTGCCAGCTCCTCCTTCCATTGCTGACTATAATCTCTTCCCTTTTCCATACAGCCGGGACTTATTGTTTTCCGTAGGTTTGCCCCAGATATTCAATATTGAAGAGGACCATTTTCTTTAATACATCGTTGATATCGGTTAGTTACTTCACGTAGATGCATCCCTACCCCATTTTGTAC
>JADMKJ010000095.1:2193-12231 GCA_015478855.1 Proteiniphilum sp. | reverse complement strand
CGGGGTAGCGGAGTATAGATAGAGCGGGATGGCCGTTTTTTTTACTCGAACCCTGTTTCCGGATAATTAGGATCTCAGGTGAAATTATTGCATTTTTGCAATGTAAATATTATTTTTTTTAAATCAATATTTATTATACAAAATGCATATCTTTGCGCTTGAAAAAACCATCATTCAGTTTGCACACGTATTATACAGTTGAATATCTGAGCCATGTAGTACACCTGGCATCTGCAATGGTATGGAATAATGGGGACAATGACACGCTATAAGTGTTTTTTTCACATAATAGCGGACTCTGTTAATGTGATTGTACAAGATTATTTAACGTCTAAAATTATTGTTTATGTAGAAGCATTATTAATGATCACACAAAAAAAATGCAGCTTATTGAGAATTGGATAAAAAGAGCGGCAGTTGAGAGAACTGCATTTGCCTGAACTATCAGAATACTATTTATTTAGATGAAACATTGAA
This sequence comes from Proteiniphilum sp., assembly GCA_015478855.1. Classification (GTDB taxonomy): domain Bacteria; phylum Bacteroidota; class Bacteroidia; order Bacteroidales; family Dysgonomonadaceae; genus Proteiniphilum. Next base: position 11,754 of record JADMKJ010000095.1, on the reverse strand, counting down.
AATTTTATTAAACCAAATGAAGATGAAAAGAAAAAATCATTTTTACGCTAAAGGCATCATGTTGTTCATCATGAACATGATGGCCTTTTCTGTTTTTTCACAGAACCTTACGGTTAGCGGAACTGTAGTCGACGATACGGGATTATCAGTAATAGGTGCTACCGTGATTGTTGTTGGTGAAGCCAACAAGGGAACTGTGACCGATCTTGATGGTAATTACACGTTACTCAACGTACCTGCTGACGCATCATTGCAGTTCAGTTACGTAGGGATGACCACACAGGTTGTTCCCGTAAGTGGCCGCACACGGGTCGATCTGATTATGGCATCAGACACTGAACTGCTCGATGAGGTTGTAGTGACCGCCCTTGGAATGAAACGCGAACAGAAGGCGCTGGGATATGCCATGAAAGAGTTCAAAGGTGATGAGCTGAACACCAACGTAATCAATCCTGTCTCTGCATTGCAGGGCAAGATCGCGGGTGTGGAGATCTCACAGTCAGACGGTGGTATGTTCGGTTCTTCAAAAATACTTATCCGTGGTGCTTCCACCCTGGGTAAAAACAACCAACCCATCTATGTGGTGGACGGTGTGATCCTCGACAACTCTATCGCCAATGCAGGTGATGCCGACTGGAACGATGCAGCGAATGACTATGGTAATGAGCTGAAGAACCTCAACCCGGAAGATTTCGCCACCATCTCGGTACTTAAAGGTGCTGCCGCCACTGCGCTCTACGGATCCAGAGGATTGAACGGAGCCGTGGTGATCACCACCAAGAGCGGGCAGTCACGTCAGGGTCTGGGAATACAGGTATCACAGACATTCGGTACCGATTATGTCTATAAACAGCCTGACCTGCAGAATGTATATGGTGATGGTGCCATCTCGAGTTATGTGGATTATGGAGCGACCAAACCCGACGGTTCCTATTATCAGTTCGATAACCAGCGTCAGTTTATGCTCAATGCCGATGGCAAACCTTCCCACATGGGAAGCTGGCAGGGAACGGGCTTCGGGCCCAAATTCGACGGTTCATCCATCGAATATTACGACAGAACCTACAGACCTTACGAGGCAGTGAAGAACAACTTCAAGGATACCTATAACCTGGGATTCAATTCCAACACCAACGTGGCCATCAGCGGCGGCAATGACAGGACAACCTTCTATACCTCACTGGGCTATCTCTTCAATCAGGGGACACTGCCAAACAACGATTTCAAAAGAATCACGCTGCTGTCCAAAGCGTCGCACAATATCACCGACAGGGTGAACCTGGAGGCGACAATCTCATTTGCCAACTCCATGCCGCGTAATGCACAGCCCAATATCGGTGAGAAATTCACCGACGGCACCTGGCCAAGGGCTTATGACCCTGATTACCTGAAAAAGAAGTACAAAGGGGCACACGGTGGTCTGGCCAGCACCTCCTATGGTGACGAGTACGGATCGGTACCGGGAAGAGACATCTGGTGGAGGATCTATGAGAATGACTACAGAAGAAAAGAGACCTCTGTCCGTCCCGGTCTTATCCTCAGATGGGCGTTGACCGACTGGCTCGACTGGAGCACCGAGGCCAACTACAACTATTACTATACCCGTGATGAGAGCAAGGAAATGGGTAACGGATACGCCAACGAAGGCGGATACTACTCCATGTCACAGTTCACCAAGGAGCAGACCAACTTCAACACGATGCTCAATGCAATGCAGAATTTCGGAGAATGGACCCTGGGCGGATTCGTACGAGGTGAGTATTACAACAATACTGAACAGTACAACCGTCTCTGGACCAACGGCGGGCTGATCGTTCCCGGTCAGTTTTTCATAAATAACTCGAAGGAGAACGTGGGTTACGAAGGCTATATCGGTGGTCAGAAAAGGATGTACTCCATCGCCTCACAGATCAGTGCCAGCTGGAACGATCAGGTGTTCGTGGATGTGACCGGACGTAACGACTGGTCCTCCTCACTGCTTTACTCAGACGGTCATGGCACCTACTCCTATTTCTACCCCTCTGTTTCGGGATCATGGCTGATGCACAACAGCCTGGACCTGCCCGAGTGGGTTTCATTTATGAAGGTGCGCGGTTCATGGGCACAGGTAGGTAACGACACCAGTCCCTACATCATCAACACAGCCTACGCCATGGGTACATCCACCACCGTGAACGGGAAGACCTACTCACTGGAGCTGCCCAACACGGTATATGATACAAACCTGAAACCTGAGCGCAAGAACGCCTGGGAGGTAGGTCTCGACTGGCGTTTCCTGGATAACAGGATCAACCTCGACATGGCCTACTACAGGGAGAACACCTACAACCAGATCATGAACATCGCTGTGCCTTATGTATCAGGTATCAGCAATCAGCTGGTCAATGCGGGTAATATCCAGAACCAGGGGGTTGAGCTTGCCCTCAGCACGGTACCCTACACCAGCAGAGACCTGGAGTGGACCGTCGACTTCACCTACACGAAGAATGAGAACAAGATCATCTCACTGCACGAGAACGTGGCCAACTATATCCTTCTCGACGGATCGGTCGACTATGGTAACTACCGCATCGGCTCAGTTGCCAAGGTGGGTGAATCATACGGTATCCTGATGTCCGACTCAAAAAAGGCGATCGATGAAAAAACCGGGCTTCCTTTGCTGGCATGGTCAGACGCAAGACGCTTCGCCTACACAAGAAGAGCTGGAGAAGCAGAGATTGTTGGTTCAATGGTACCCGACTTCCTCGGTTCAGTGGCTACCGGCATCCGTTACAAGAACTGGAACCTGCGTGCATCCATGGATATGCGCTTTGGCGGATATGTGGCCTCCTACGGCTCACGTTACGGAACAGCCTATGGTTATACCGCAGCATCACTTGACTATACGGCACCTGAATATGGTGGTATCACATGGACCTCTGATTTCGATAACATGACCTACAGTGACGGTCTGATACCGGAAGGTGTCCTCGGCGGCGGAACCAACATCAAGCAATCCGACGGTACCACCTATACGGTGGCCGAAGGTGGTGAGACCTATCAGTCGCTCTACGAAAAAGGAAAAGTGGAGCCTGTTCACGCATCCGCATGGCACTACTTCAACAATAGCTGGGGCCAGGGTGTGATCAACGATGACTGGGTATCTGAACTGAACTATATCGCACTGCGCGAGGTGACGCTCAGCTATAAAGTACCGCAGACCTTTGCACAGCGGATGGGAGCAACCCATCTGAACCTCTCCCTCACGGGACGCAACCTGGGCTACCTGCTCAACAACATGCCCAACGGTGAGAATCCGGAGTCAGTGCGCGGTACTTCCGTATCGGAATTCCGTATGCGTACCTTCTCTCCCTTCACCGCCAACTACATGTTAACAGTGAATATCGGCTTTTAATTGTTGAAATTTTTAAAGAAAGAAAAAACAATGAAGAAAATTAAATATACCACAACAATTTTTCTGAGTGGACTGCTGCTTCTGGCAACGAGTTGCCGTGACGACATGACCGAGATCAACTCCAATCCAGCTCAGGTGACGGAGGCAAATATCTCTTATCTCTTCGCACAGTCAGTGATCAACTTCGAGCCTAGCGGCTATCTCCTCTGGTTCTATAATGCACCCATGACATTCAGATGGGGGCAGATGGGTGTGCCCACAGGCGGATTCACCTCCACCTTCACGCAGACCACTGCCACGGGCGATCAGGGAACACAATATATCAACGTACTGAAATATGCACGGGATATTGAACAGGTGCGCTCAACCATGTCAGAAGAAGATGCAGCCAAGTATGCCAACATCGCAGCATGCGTTGATGTGCTGACTGTCTACCTCGGCATCTTCGATAGCGACATGTATGGCGACAGGCCCTTCACCGAAGCAGCCATGGCACGCTACGGGGGCACGCTCACACCTAAGTACGACAAGATCGCCGACCTTTATAGCCTCTGGCTGGAGACTCTTGAGAATGCTGTGACCACACTCACAACATCCACCGACCAGACCTTCCCTCCCAACCAGGATGTGGTCTACAGGGGCGATGTGGATAAGTGGGCACGCCTGGCCAACTCGCTAAAGCTGAAGCTCGCAGCACGTCTGCTCTCTCAGGACAAGGCGAAAGCACTTGCTATTGCATCAGAGGTTGCCACCAATCCGGCAGGTGTGATCGATGGGAGTGATGACGATTTCCTCTTTAACAAGGCTTCCTCCATCACCGGGGGTGACGGTGACAAGGTGTATCACTGGAGTAATGGCTTCCTTGAAGGTACCGCCTCCAGTCAGCGTGTGATAGACTTCATGGTGAAGAATAAAGACCCGCGCGTACGTTTCTTCTATCGTAAGAACGCCTGGAACTCAACCATTGTACAGGGTTTCTTTGATCAGGGTAAAGAGATCCCTGACTATATCCTCGAGAATGTGAACTACACCGAGAGTGGCGGCAAGAAAACCTTTGTTTCCTGGAAGGGTGCAGGAGAACCCTGGGTTCGTTACTACGGTTTGCCCGTGGAGATGAATGCCGCACAGAATGTCACTGAGTATGGCGACTACTTCGATTATACAAACCGTTCCAAGCTGAAGATAGGTGACGCAGAGAAGACATTCACCCCCTTCTCCGGGTTCAACCAGGAGATGGTTATCGGTCGTTACGACTTCACCGTCCCCACCCTCCCCGGTGGTCCGGTGATCCAGGATCTGGACGACAACCCCTGGTATGGCATGTATCTCTCCACAGCAGAGGTGAACCTCTACCTGGCTGAGTTCAAGCTGCTGGGCGCCAGCCTTCCCGGAACGGCACAGGAGTACTTCAACAAGGCACTCAGTGCTTCGGTGGAGGAGTATGACCTTCTGGCCTCACTTAACAAGATCCCCTATTACGGGAAGACCTACGATTATGATCCCAACGAAGAAATGATCGACCTGAAGAGCGGTGAGATCGCAGCCATGGCTGCCAATGCAGACTACCAGCTGACAGGCAATGTAGCCCTCGACCTGGAGAAGGTGTATGTGCAGCAACTGTTGCATTTCACCATGTATCCCACTGAGCAGTTCGTCACTGTACGCCGCTCCGGTGTGCCCAGGGAGAACTCCACGCTGATCGCATGGGAGAACTTCGGACCCACCGTGCCCAACAATGCCATTCCGCGCAGGTTTGAAGTGGGTGCACCCTCACCTACCGATCTGATGTATCAGATCCTGCTCGATGCCTACAGCTCACAGGGCTTCACACCGGGATCGAATCAGGATGGCACCCTGCTCAACTCCGAAAGAGTATGGCAGGATATCAATGCACCACAGTTCGGTCAGGGACCGCAGTAAGGATATTCGCTTTTAAAGCGACAGGATTTTTTCAGCCGCCTCAATTTTATTTGGGGCGGCTGTTTTGATTTACGGCGATTTATTATAACTTTATCCTTAATAAATATTGATATATGAAAACATGCCCAATCTGTAATTCGGAAGTGGAAGATCATTTCGAATTGTGCTGGAACTGTAATTACAGCTTCACCGAAAAAAAGATCGTAGAAATAAAGGATATGGTTCCCGGCAGCAGGGAGATCAACTGCCTGCGGTGTAATGTTGAGATGCTGTTTTCCGGGGAATATAAGTTTCATGAAGGAACACGTGCCGGGGTGTTCGGAAATCTGTTTGAACTCCTTATCAAAAGGCAGAAGTTTGAGCTCTACATTTGTCCGAAGTGCGGCAAAGTTGAGTTTTTCTCCCCCACCAACACTACCTACCCGTTGTAAACAGGGTTCATCGATGTGGGACAACCTGCAACTTCACCCTATCAATCGTTATTGATACAGATGAAATGAAATGCAATCATCTTTTCATCTGCACGAATCGACTGCACGATTAGCGACATAAATTCAATATATACCACCGATAGTTGTGCATTATCTACCAGAAGTAGCGTAATTACAACCAGATGTTTTTGTAATTCTTTGATTCCGGAGATGCTATCGGATACCTTTGTGATATCGAAACATTAAAAAAGATCGCATTATGTTGAATACAAAAATCATTGGTAAAAGAATAGCTGACGCAAGGAGGAAAATCAATATTTCCCAGGCGCAGCTGGCCCGGCAGCTATTCATCAGCTCACAGGCTGTCGGGAAATGGGAGCGCGGAGAATCCCTGCCCGACATCATCACCCTGAACCGACTCGCGGAGATATTGGGTGTCGACCTCAACTATTTCTCTGAAAAGGAACCATCGGAGGTAACAGGGCCGGCGCCGGCTGAATCATTGGATGATCGAATGGCTGAAGTGAAATCGCAGGAAGCCGCACAACCTCCGTCAGGGAAAAAGATGAATAATCCCAGCTGGGATATGTCACGCGGCAACTGGGTGGATGCTGACTTCTCAGGGTTGAAACATCTGCATGATAAGTTCAGTTCCTCCAACATGCAGCGTTGCAGGTTTAACGGATCGGACTTATCGGGACTACTGCTGAAAGGCAATAATGTTGACAGCTGTGATTTCTCAGATTCCGACATCAGCAGCAGCCACATTCAGGGTTCCTTCCTGACCGGTAATATATTCAGGAACTGTTCACTGAAGGAGACTGAATTCTCGGGAAGTCAGATCGAAAAGTGTGATTTCACAGGCGCCAACTTCACAGAAACCGAATTCTCAAAAAGCCATCTCACCGGTTGTGATCTCACCGGTTGTGATTTCACCGGCACCCGGTTTAAATCCGGCGGTATTACAGGCGTTGCAGGCAAATCAGGCGTAGCGGGCAAATCAGGTGACGCGGAGAAAAACAAAATCACGCAGGCTGTATGGAACCGCACCTCAATGAATGCAGTCTATATCAGCGATATCGTTTTCGCGGGTAGAATTGAGGACTGCTCCTTTGAAAACTGTGCCTTCAAAAGAGTGACATTTCAGCACGCAACGCTGATAAACACTTTCTTCAAGAACAAGAGCCTGAAAGGGATTCAATTTATCGACTGTCAGGCAGACCGCATGACCTATGAATTTCTGAAAAACGGAAAAGCCGATTTAACCGGCGTCACGTTGCTCACAACTAATGAGGGAGATGAATCATGATGAAAAATGAGAGAGCCATCTCTGTGCAAGGAGTGAGAAAATCATATGACAACATTCACGTATTGACTGGCGTAGATTTTGAAGTAAGTCCGGGCACTATCTTCGCCCTGCTCGGCTCCAATGGTGCAGGTAAAACCACGATTGTCAGGATCCTGTCCACACTTTTAAAGCAGGACCACGGAGAGGTGACGGTGAACGGGTTCAGTGTCTCTTCGGAGCCCGTGAAAGTGCGGCAGTCAATCAGCCTGACAGGACAATTTGCAGCTGTTGATGATATCCTGACAGGGCGTGAAAATATCATGATGATTGCCAGGCTGCGGCACCTTAACCATCCACGTCAGGTAGCCGACGAATTGCTTAATCGCCTGGGATTGTACGAAGCTGCCGACAGAAGGGTCTCAACCTATTCGGGAGGGATGCGTCGCAGGCTCGACATCGCCATGAGCCTTGTGGGAGCTCCACAGCTCATTTTCCTTGATGAGCCTACCACAGGACTTGATCCCGCGGGGCGTAACGAGGTCTGGTCGATTATCAAAGAGCTTGCAGGGAAGGGCACGACTGTATTCCTGACCACGCAGTACCTGGAGGAGGCTGAACAGCTCGCCGACAAGATAGCCATTCTGCATGAAGGGAAGATTATCGTGAGCGGCACACTCGCGGAAATGAAAAAACTGTTCCCGCCCGCAAAAGTGGAATATATCGAAAAACAACCTACATTGGAGGAGATATTTCTTTCAGTTGTTGGGAATAAAACGGAGAAGTAAATGGAGACAATCAAAAACTATTTTTTCAGCGATATGACTGTGATGCTTGGACGTTCCATGCGTCATATATTCCGCAGTATGGATACCATCATCACGGTCACCGTCATGCCGGTAGGTATCATGCTTTTATTCGTCTATGTATTCGGCGGAGCTATTGAAACCGGAACGGATAATTACGTCAATTACCTGCTGCCGGGGATTCTACTGATTACGATCGCAACGGGAATATCTTATACTGCTTTCCGTTTGTATACAGATATGCAGCGTGGTATACTGGAACGATTCCACAGCATGCCCATTGCCCGCTCAACGGTACTATGGGGTCATGTACTGACCTCGCTGGTATCCAATACAATTTCAGTGATCGTGATCATTCTTGTTGCGGTTGTAATGGGTTTTCGCTCACCTGCAGGTCTGCTCTCATGGCTTGCCGTGGCCGGTATTCTCTTACTCTTCACACTCGCACTGACCTGGATAGCGGTGATTGCCGGACTGACAGCTAAATCGGCAGACGGTGCAACCGCCTTCTCCTATCCCATTATCTTCCTGCCGTTCATCAGCTCTGCGTTTGTACCTACCGGAACCATGCCGGGACTGGTTCGCACCTTTGCCGAGAATCAGCCTGCAACACCGATAGCGGAGACCCTCCGCGCTCTGTTTTCCAACCAGCCTACAGGCAATGAGATTTGGGTTGCCCTTATATGGTGTGTTGGAATAACAATCGTGGCTTATATCATTGCAATGAGGGTCTACAAAAAACTTGTGTGACAGGTTTATGCCGCTCCGGGTTATGAAACGCCGGGCCGGCATCCGGAGGCCGGACGGGATTGAGACATTACCATCTTACCATAAGTAAGAGACAGTCCTTATATTGTCTCTTTGAGGCTGCACTACTGCTTCAGTGCCGCCTTGGAGAAGATATATTCCGGAATATCTGTGTTGAACCGTATATCCGTGATCCGGAACCCGGTGCCCTCGCTCCCCTGCTTCAGCATATCTTTGTAGAACACCGTCCGGGGAAACCAGCGTCCCTCAATCTGCTCCACGTCGCTCATCTCTGATCGTTTCAGCAGCTTGCCGCTCCTGGCAAAGAGCTCCTCCTTCAGGGGGACATAACGTTCCGTGTCTACCCAGAGGCGGCGTGAGGCGTAGGCCAGGTCATCCACCTTGCCGGTGAGCTGCAGTATCCAGCAGCCGCGCCCTCCGATCTCCTCGGTCCCCACCACCTCGGCTTTATAGGTCTCCGTCAGCTTGCGGTCGTCCATCATATCCTCGTAGGAGAGGTCCGACCCCATCACCGACTGGCGCAGCATATGCCCCGATATCTGTATGGTACGGTCAGTAGAGGGAGAGTAGATCCAGAGCTGCTCCTCCAGCTTCAGCATCTTGGTCCCCTCCTCGCGGGGAGGGGAGAGGTATTCGGTGAAGGAGCGCTTGTCGCCCACCGCATAAGTCTTAGAGGTGATGGTGCGGCTGTTCCGTCGTCCATGGATGGTCATCGACGACTCAAACACCCGGTTCTCCGACGACAGGTTCCGGTCGATCCGCTCCAGGATCTCGTTTGCCGCCGGCTGCGCCTGCAACGGGAGTGCCGCAGTGGCAAACAGCAGAGTGACGATTGTCGTTATTATTTTTTGGTTTCTGATATTCATATTGCTAATTCATTTTATTCCGATTAAATCACCTTTGTCTTTCAACCCCTTAACTTTTACTATTTAATTTTTCACTCCCAGATCACACATC
>JADMKJ010000095.1:0-2093 GCA_015478855.1 Proteiniphilum sp. | reverse complement strand
ATGAAGTTGTACATCGACATGCTCCCGTACATGGTGGACCCGATCAGGGTCACCTCATCGCCGGGGCCCACACCCAGCTTCTGTGAGAACTGCTCCGCCAGCAGGGCCTCACCCGGGTTCTGCACCATCCTCCCCCGCACGATCGATTCAGTGATATTGAGTCTTTCCGCCTCCCTGCTCTCCGGCGACAGGAGGTCGACACCCATGCCGGCAGCAGGGCCCTGCGACCGTGTCTCACCCTTCTCATCCGGCACATCCACCAGTCCACCGAATTGAATACGTGCGGCCCAGTCCAGCTCCGGGAAGCGAGCGGTGAGCTCCTCCTTCAGTGTAGGCACCTCAGTCATCGCCAGATCATTCGGCACCTGCCCCTCATTCTCAGCATAAGCCCTTGTCATCACCTTCAGGTGACCGTGCGTAAAGCGAGCGTTCATCTCGATGGTATCACCCATAAAGCCGGTGATGTAGGCATTCATGAAGACGGTGAGCATCACCCCTATCGCCACCACGATGATGGGCAGGCGGCTGCGGCTCTTATCGCGGAACAGTCCGTTGATCAGGAATCGTATCATTGTATTCTCCCCCTTAATGCTTCTGTTGGGTTCATTTTTGCTATTTTTTTCGATGGCCAGTAGCTCACGACAGTGGTGATAAGCACCACGATCAGCACAGTGGAGATCACCAGGCCGGCGCTGTAGATGGGATAGAGTGTCTGTGCCATGGCCATGCCGAAATCACCGGCATCCATGGGGATGGTCCATCCCACCCTGGCCTGCCACGCCAGGAAGGGGATGCCGTAGAGCGCTCCCACCAGTGCCGCGAGGATAGAGTGCATGGCACCCTCCACGGTGAAGAGGCCCACCACCTCCCGCCGTGTATACCCCAGCGCGATATAGGTCCCAATCTCTTTTTGTCTCCTGAAGATGGAGAGCACCTGCGTGTCGAAGATAGCCAGCATGGCCAGCAGCAGCAGGATGGTGTAGAACACCGACTGTCCCGCTGTCTTGGTCTTGATGATCCTGTCCACCGGGGCGGTCAGCACCTCTTTCGGCTTGTGCACCCACCCCTGCACTGCGGCTCTCTCCGCTTCGGCATCACGGAAGGTGAGGATGGTCGCCTGGCCCTCCATCATGGTCATCTCACGGAGGGTCTCCAGGGGGATATAGAGCTGTGCCGCCTCTACCGACGGCACGTTGCTGGAGAAGATGGCGGTGATCACAACATCCGTCGCGTCGAAAGTGCCTCCGGCATCCCTCCAGCGCATGGTGAGGTAATCACCCTCCGCCAGCTGCAGGCTCCGGGCCATGGCTGCACCGATGATCGCGGGGACAGCATCCACTACAGTATCCAGTTTATGTGTAGGCAACAGGAGGAGATCCTGATCAGGGTCAATCCCCTTGATCGCTACCGACTGCATCCTCCCCTGCGGGTAGATGGTACCCTGCACCATCAGCAGCGGCACCATATCACCCTGTGCTATCTCATCGCTGAACTGCTGCGGGATGGGCGCATGGCTCTCTGCCAGTGTGAAGGGATCGTAGGGATCATACTGCTCATGCCAGTACTGTCCGCCCCCAATCTCCCAGTTGGTCATGTCGCTCTTCGCCTGGTAGTCCCACCCCACCATTATCCCTTTCAGCCATATGATCACGACGAAGGAGAACGACAGGACGATCACGTTGAGCCAGGTGCGCAGTCCGGCACCCACGAGGTTGCGGTATGCAAGTTTAAGTGCTGTTTTCATCAGATCCTCATTTTACAGTTTGGTCCACCGTCACCCACTCATCCTTTGCTACCTTCCCGTCCAGGAGGAATATTTTTCTCCTGAGATAGCCAATCACCTTCTCGTCGTGGGTGGCGAAGAGAAAGGTCGTCTTCAGCTCTTCATTCAGCTTCACCATTGTCTGTAGTATATGGTGAGAGTTGGCTGCATCGAGGTTAGCGGTAGGCTCATCGGCCAGCACCAGTGAGGGCCTCTTCACCATGGCCCGCGCTATGGCCACGCGCTGACACTCTCCTCCCGACAGCTGGGGTGGCTTCGACCGCACCTTGTCGGTCAGACCCACCCACTCCAGGGCATCCATCACCATCTT
>JADMKJ010000094.1 GCA_015478855.1 Proteiniphilum sp. | reverse complement strand
GTGTGTCGGGATGACTGGATTCGAACCAGCGACCACTCGCCCCCCAGACGAGTACTCTAAACCGGACTGAGCTACATCCCGAAAAAGTGACGCAAAATTAGTACTTTATTTTCAATCTCACAAATTAACTTTGCCTCTCCTTTAAACTATATTATGATTTAATATGTGAAAGGATAAAAAATAAGTTGTTAATTTGCATTCAAATTGATAATTAGGAGGCTGTTTACATTTCTTTCTTCGCGTAAAGTAAGCAGATTTTTAGATAAGACACCCGTTAGCAGTCTTATTTTAAGGAGTATAAATGCCCCCGCGAAAAAATAATCACCATAAATGATCTTTACTGCAAAACAAATAGCCCACTTTCTGAAAGGTGAAATAATTGGCAATGGAGATGTCACTGTCTCCAATTTTTCAAAGATTGAAGAAGGAAAACCCGGTACACTCACCTTTCTGGGAAACCCAAAGTATACCTCCTACATCTACACCACTGACGCAGATATTGTTCTTGTAAATGACGATTTTCTGCTGGAGAAACCCATCAAAGCTACACTCATTAAGGTGCCGAACGCTTATGCAGCGTTGGCAGCGCTGATGGAGATAGTCAATCAAAACAGCCCTAAGAAAAGCGGAACAGAAGCGATGAGTTTTATCTCACCCTCGGCGATTCTGGGAAAGGATCTTTATATAGGTTCATTCACTTATATCGGAGCGAATGTGAATGTTGGAGACAATAGTAAGATATATCCACAAGTATATGTGGGAGATAATGTGTCAATCGGAAAGAACAGCATTCTCTACCCCGGAGTAAAGATTTATCATGACTGCATCATAGGGGATAACTGTATCCTTCATTCAGGAGCTGTCATTGGAGCGGATGGTTTCGGCTTCAGCCATGAGGACGGAGTCTATCACAAGATACCCCAAATGGGTAACGTACTTATTGAGGATGATGTGGAGATTGGTGCCAATACAACCATCGACCGTGCAGTGATGGGTTCCACTGTGATTCATCGTGGGGTGAAACTGGATAATCTGGTACAGATAGCCCATAATTGTGAAATAGGAGACAATACGGCCATGGCTGCGCAGGTAGGTATTGCCGGTTCCACGAAAGTTGAAGAGAATTGTGTGATGGGTGGTCAGGCCGGTATTGGTGGACATATTACCATCGGGAAAAACAGTCAGATTGGCGCCCAGTCGGGAATAATCAGCAATACCAAAGAGGGATCAACAGTAATCGGATCTCCCGCTTACCCTGTAAAAAGTTTTTTTAAAACGAGCATCATCTTACCCAGGCTACCCGAAATGTACAGGCAGCTGAACAGCCTGGAGAAAGAGCTTGCTGAACTCAAGAGGAGGCTCACTCCCAACGGGTAAACCTTCTATTTCAAGTATCAATAGTGTAATCATTTCACGAAAATGAAGGAATTTTGTGCTTTTGGTTGTATATTTGCACAAATAAAAGAGAACTGAGAAATATTTGATCATCAATTTCAATAAGCGACCATATAGACAAAACTTTTTCCTGACTATATGGAGTGAAGAAATTACCTGTATTTATATGAACATTGTCGCTTGGTTGAGAAAGAAATAGGTCAATCTCATCTGCTAAGTTATCGCCGGAAGATGTCAAATTAATAATGAATATATAGTGAAACAGAGAACATTACAAAACAGCTTCACCTTAAGTGGTACAGGACTTCACACCGGACTTGATATAGTAATCACATTCAATCCTGCACCGGTAGATCACGGAATTAAGATAAAAAGAGTCGATCTGGAAGATCAGCCTGTGTTAGACGCATTGGCTGAATATGTAGTCAATACACAGCGGGGTACGGTTTTAGGCAAAGGAGAGATTACAGTCAGTACCATTGAGCACGCTTTCGCTGCGCTATATGCATTGGGCATCGATAATTGCATGATAGAAGTCAACTCATCCGAGTTCCCCATTCTTGACGGAAGCGCTACTGAATACGTGAAGTCTATTCGTGAGGCAGGAACAACAGAACAGGACAAGGAGAAAGATTTTTATGTTGTGCGTAATAAAATTGAGGTATCCGATCCGGAAACGGGTTCAAAATTAACTTTGCTGCCCGATGATTCTTTCTGCATCAACTCATTCATTGAGTTCGATTCACAATATATACCCAATCAGTCGGCCACGATGGACTCGATGACCGATTTTGAAACTGAAATAGCCCCTGCACGCACTTTTGTCTTTGTACGAGAGATACAGCAATTGAGGCAAGCAGGACTTATCAAGGGAGGCAATCTGGACAATGCCATCGTCATCTATGAAAAAAAACTCTCTCAGCAAGAACTGGACGATATAGCCAACGAGCTGAAAGTGCCGCATCATGATGCCGAAGAGCTGGGTTATCTGAACCATCGCAAGCTGGCTTTTGCCAATGAGCCTGCGCGTCATAAGCTGCTCGATATCATAGGTGATATGGCACTTATAGGGAAGCCGATTAAGGGGCGTCTTATCGCCATGAGACCCGGACACAATATCAATAATAAGCTGGCCCGGCTTATTCGCAAGGATATCAAGCTGAATGAGGTTCAGCCCCCTGTGTATGATATAAATGCAGAGCCTGTAATGGATAATATACGTATCCGTGAGTTACTGCCTCACCGTTATCCATTCTTGATGGTGGATAAGATTATTCAGTTAACCGATAAGTTTATCGTTGGAGTAAAAAATATCACAACGAATGAACCCTATTTTACCGGACATTTTCCAAAGGAGCCGGTGATGCCCGGTGTACTGCAGGTAGAGGCAATGGCTCAAACGGGTGGCATATTCGTGCTGGCCAAACTGGATGAACCGGAAAGATACTCCACCTATTTTTTAAGGATTGACAACGTAAAATTCCGCCACAAGGTGGTGCCGGGTGATACCCTGATTTTCAGGGTGGAGCTCACAAGTGAGATGCGCAGAGGGATTGCGACCATGCGCGGTCTGGCATTCATAGGAGATAAAGTGGTCTCTGAAGCTGATTTTACAGCGCAGATAATTAAAAACAAATAACGACTTAATTAATCATACTTTATGAATAGTGTTTCATCAATGGCTTTTGTACATCCTGAAGCCAGGCTTGGAGATAATGTGATTGTAGAACCATTTGCCTACATCGACAGCAATACAGAAATAGGTGATGGTACACGCGTGATGACGCAGGCAACCGTACTGTTTGGTGCCCGTATCGGAAAGAACTGCACCATTTTTCCTCATGCCACCATTGCAGGTATTCCACAGGATTTGAAATTTCAGGGTGAAGATACATTGGCGATCATAGGTGACAATACAATCATTCGTGAATGTGCTACGGTGAACAGGGGGACAGCCTCGAAAGGATTCACGAAAGTAGGTGACGGCTGCCTCATTATGGCCTACAGCCATGTGGCACATGATTGTGTACTGAATAACCATGTCATTCTTGGCAATACAACACAGCTGGCAGGTGAAGTAGAGATTGATGACTATGCGATTATCAGTGGTGGCTCCTTGGCGCATCAGTTTTCAAAAATTGGTGCACATGTGATGATTCAGGGAGGATCGAGAATTTCCAAGGATATCCCCCCTTTTGTGATGGTGGGTCGGGAACCCATCACCTATGTGGGACTAAATATTGTGGGGCTTCGCCGCAGAGGATTTAACAGTGAGCGTATCAACTCCATCCAGGAGGTGTACCGCTTTCTATACATGTCCGGTTACAATATCTCGCAGGCGGTAGAACGCATTGAGCAGGAGCTGCCTGAATCGGATGACCGTGAACTGATTCTCCATTTCATCCGTACATCGAGCAGGGGAATCATCAGGGGTAATATGGAAGGATAGTCTATGTCGGGGATCGATTTTCCTGCTGAGTGGTACACGCAAAGCGGTGTGCAGATAACCTGGCCCCATCGCGGGAGTGATTGGTCTGATATCCTTGCGGAGGTGACAGAATGCTATCTCTCCTTTTCCAGAGAGATACTCAAGAGGGAGAAGCTGCTTATTGTTATGCCTGAAGATGAGGATATAACAAGATATTTTACGGAGGAGGAACAACAACAGATTATCAGTGTCCCGATGTCAACCAACGATACATGGGCACGGGATCATGGAGCCCTCTCTCTCTTTGTCGACAATAAACCCACTGTGGCAGACTTCGGATTCAATGCCTGGGGGTTAAAGTTCGCTGCCAACCGGGATAACCTGATCACAGGCAGACTGTTCAACGAGAGTGCTTTTCAATCTGATGTTGCGTATCTGAACAGGCTTAATTTTATACTGGAAGGGGGATCAATAGAAACTGACGGCCAGGGAACCATCCTCACCACGACCTCATGTCTTTTGGCACCCAATCGCAATCAGCCGCTGAATCAGCAGGAGATAGAAGACTCACTTAAAATGATGCTGGGAGCCTCGCGGGTACTATGGCTCAATCATGGCTACCTGGCAGGAGATGATACTGACAACCACATTGACACGCTCGCCCGCTTTTGTGACGAGAAAACCATTGCCTACGTGCAATGTGATGATGTAAAGGATGTGCATTACAGTGCGTTGAAGGAGATGGAAAAGGAACTGAAGTCATTTGTCACGCAGAACGGTGAGCCCTATCAATTAATTCCCCTGCCCATGGCTGATGCCGTCTATGATAATGGCTTCCGCCTTCCTGCAACCTATGCCAATTTTTTAATTATCAATGGTGCGGTACTGATGCCATTGTATGGTACAGAGAAAGATATGACTGCACACAGTCAGCTTCAGCTCGCTTTTCCCGATCGGGAGATTGTGGGGGTTGATTGCAGTCCACTGATCAAGCAACATGGTTCATTACATTGCGTGACCATGCAGTTCCCGGAAGGGTTTTTGTGATGAAATGCTTTTAGCTTTCAGCTTACAGCTCACGGTCTAACTCAACACATTCATAAAATGAAGATAGGAATCATTCAACAAGCCAACAGTAGCGACAGGGAGGAGAATGTATCCCGGCTGCAGTCAAAGGTACGTAATCTGGCAGCTCAGGGAGCTGAGTTGATTGTCATGCAGGAACTGCATAATGGTCTCTATTTCTGTCAGACAGAGGAGATAGATGTTTTTGATCAGGCGGAAACAATACCGGGACCTTCAACCCACTCTTTCGGGGAGCTCTCAAGGGAGTTGAGTGTTGTGATTATCCTCTCCCTTTTTGAGAGACGAGCTCCGGGACTCTATCACAATACAGCAGTAGTGATAGAGAAGGACGGAACCATTGCGGGTAAATACCGGAAAATGCATATCCCTGATGATCCGGCCTATTATGAGAAATTTTACTTCACACCCGGTGATATAGGCTTCCATCCTATTGATACTTCTGTCGGCAGGCTGGGACTGCTTGTCTGCTGGGATCAGTGGTACCCCGAGGCAGCACGGCTCATGGCACTTGCCGGTGCTGAGATACTTATCTATCCCACTGCGATAGGATGGGAATCATCCGATGAGGAAGTGGAGAAACAGCGTCAGCTGGATGCATGGGTAACGCTGCAGCGCGGTCATGCCATAGCCAATGGCATACCCGTGGTTTCTGTGAACCGTACAGGCTTTGAATCCGATCCATCGGCACAGACCGGGGGGATTCAGTTTTGGGGAAACAGTTTTGTCTGCGGACCACAGGGTGAGTTCCTCTATCGCGCACCCGGCGATGGAGAGATTGAACGGATCATCGAGATCGATAAAAGAAGAACCGAGAACGTGCGTCGCTGGTGGCCTTTCTTCCGCGATAGACGGATAGATACATATGGTGATCTGACCAAACGTTGGATCGAAGATTAAAAAATGGAAAAGGTCGCCCGGAATAGGCGACCTTTTCGTTACACACACGTTAAACCTGTTATCTGCTACGCCCGCTTGTTCTTGCGGTACTGCTGCGTTCATTGCTGCTCTTCGTTCTGGAGCTCGAAGTGGTGGCACTCCTTGTAGTGCCTGAAGAGCTCCGTGAACTAACTGTGGCACTTCTGTTGTTGGTGGTGCTTCTCTGCGGGCTCACCGTGGCACTTCTGCCGGTAGATGTGCTCTTCGTTGCTCTCACCGCACTTCTATTACCGGTGGTACTTCTCTGTGGGCTCACCGCAGTACTTCTGCCGGATGTTGCACTCTTTGTTGTACTCACTACGCCTCTGTTGCCGGTGGTGCTTCTCTGCGGGCTCACCGTGGTATTTCTGTCGGTAGGTCTGCCCGTTGGTGCACTCACCGCGCTTCTGTTGCTTGTGGCACTTCTCTGCGGTTCCGTTGCACTTCTGGTAGTGCGTGATCCACTGTTGGCAGGAGTCACCGTCGTGGTTCTCTGATTGCTGCGGGTGTTTTCATTGCTGATGCTCCGGGTGGTGGCAGCTCTGCTGTTATCGTTGCTCCTGGTGGTGGCACTCCTGTTGATATTACTGCTCCTGGTGGTGGCAGTTCTCTCATTCACAGAGCCCCTTGTGTTAGCGCTTCGTTCCCTTGATACTTCAGGACGATAGACACTTACTGCTTTGTTGCTCACTCTGGTGGATCTGCCTGAACGGTTGCTCGTGCTTTCCAGTCTGCGTACTGTAGCCGTTCTGCCTGTCTCGCGCCGGTAGTCACTTGCACTTGGTCCGCTGTAATAACGGTTGTCGTTGTATACATATGTATTGTTGATGATCGTTGTGCGGTTATAAATGTTCGGGCTATAGCGGTTATAGTATCTGTGCATGTTACGGTGATACATATACCTGTTTGGAAGGAATGTCCAGAATATTGAAGGTACATTCACATGGATATTGATATTTACTCTCGGTCCCATGGGAGCCCAGCCGTAATAACCGCCGCCGCTTCTCCAGGATACCCATGCCGGTGCCCATTCGTAACCCGGTATCCAGGCCCATCCGTAGTAGTCGTCGTGGAACCATCTGCCGTAATGGAATGGTGCCCAACCCCAGGAGTAGTCCGAAACCCATGTGTTACCATAGTCGGTCATTGCCCAGTAGCCGTTAGTGGCGTAGGGGTGAAAGTTGTTCCCCACATTGGGAACCCATACACGTCCGTAATTGCGGTCGTTGATCCATCTTCCGTGAGGTCTCAATTCATTGTAGAAGACGTTGAAACTGATACCGCTGGAGTTATTGTTATAACTGTCATCATAATAACCATAGTCAGCGCCATAATCGTCGTAGTACTCACCTTGAGAATATGCGCTTCTGGAAGTGTAGCATGACGATAACAACAGTGTGATTATCGTGAGGAAGAAGGGGTTTTTTAAAGCTTTCATATTCGTAATTTTTAAAGGGTGTAACATCTTTAATTTAACACTATGACCCCATTTTAACGTAATGGTTTAACTCATGTCAAACCAAAACAGCTAATAAATTACAAAAGGATAAAATAGGCCGGTGTATGAGCATGTTCGTATATAAACAGTGAAAACGAACATATAAAACCGCCACATCTAAAGAAAAACCACCCCAACTTTAAAACTAAAAGCTGCTTGCTGAAAACGATCTAATAAACCCCGGAACAATGCCCGAAAAAGCTTCATCTAAAATAGCTGCTTGCGAAAAGCGAAAAACGAAAAGCTGCTTGCTTATTCACTTAAACACCTGATCGATTCCGGAGAAGCCCATGAATGCCATGGCAATGATACCTGCAGTAATCAGTGCTATAGGCATGCCCTGCATTGCTTTAGGCACTTTCGTGAGTGAAAGCTGTTCGCGTACACCTGAAAAAAGAATCAATGCCAGTCCAAAACCGATGGAGGTGGCCACGGCATACACAACCGACTCGAGCAGGTTAAAATCTTTCTGAATCACAAGCAGTGCCACACCAAGGATCGCACAGTTGGTGGTGATGAGCGGAAGAAATACGCCCAGTGCCTGATAGAGCGACGGAGAGATCTTCTTCAGGATGATCTCGACCATCTGCACCAGTGCTGCGATGACCAGGATAAAAGAGATGGTCTGCAGGTACTGCAGGCTGAAAGGTTCAAGAAGAGCTTTGTAGACCAGGAAAGTAACCACGGTGGCGATGGTGAGCACGAATGTTACGGCTGCACTCATGCCGATGGCAGTATCAACTTTTTTAGAGACACCCAGAAAGGGACAGATACCTAAAAATTGTGAGTAGACAATGTTGTTTACAAAAATCGCAACAATAATGATTCCAATGTATTCCATACTATTCGATTGCTAAGATTTATCCTGCTTTATGCTGTAATTTATTGAAGATCCCAATAAGGTATCCCAGTACGATGAATGCTCCCGGTGCCAGTACGAAGAGTAACGAACCGTATTGCTCAGGATAGAGAGAGAATGAAAAGATCTTACCTGTACCCAACAACTCGCGTGAAGCACCCAGCAGCGTGAGTGCGAGGGTGAACCCAAAGCCGATGCCCACACCGTCGAAAATGGAGGAGAGCACACTGTTCCTGGAGGCAAACGACTCGGCCCTCCCCAGTACGATGCAGTTGACCACAATGAGGGGGATGAAGATCCCCAGGCTGTCGGCCAGCGCGGGAACGTAAGCGTTCATCATCATCTCAATGATGGTCACGAAGGTGGCGATCACTACAATAAATGCCGGTATGCGCACCATGTCGGGGATCACATTCTTGAGTAGTGAGATCACCGCGTTCGAGCAAATAAGCACAAACATCGTTGCCAGACCCATGCTCATCCCGTTGATGGCCGAGCTGGTGGTCGCCAGGGTGGGACACATCCCCAGAAGCAGCACAAAAATAGGGTTCTCTTTAATGATCCCGTTAACCAGTACTTTCAGATTCTTATTCATTGTTGTCTTCTCCTTCCGTTGATGGTTCCTGTTCCTCTTTTTCCGTGGATGCGGTTGCACCGGTATAGGCATCCTCCCTGCTGTCGCTGTAGGCACTGTAGGCTCTGTTCACTGCTTCCATAAATGCCCTCGAGGTGATGGTAGATGCAGTGATAGCATCCACTTCCCCTCCATCTTTAGTGACGGAGAGCACTCCCTGTGAGAGATCTCTACCCACGACCAATTGTGCCGGTTTAGTGTTATCCCTGAACCATTCTGTCATCTTCGACCCCAGGCCGGGTGTCTCCGCATGTTGCAGCACGGCGTAGTTCACTATTTTATGCTCCATATCAAAGCCCACCATGATCCGGATCGTTCCGCTGAATCCGTTGTCCGAATAGCTGTTGAGCGCAAATCCCACCAGCTCATCACCGCTTTTCGCCGGATAGACAAGCAGTGAGTCTCCGCTGCCGTCAGGCATCAGGTATGCTTCCGCCACCGGATCATTATCGAACGGCGGCACCACCTCCTTTATGGCATTCTGCAACTTCATCGCCCTGGCGTCGGCGATAGGTCTCGCTGTCATCTTGTTCACCTGTGCCAGCAACACTGCCACAGTAATGCAAATGACCGAGAGTGAGAGGAACATATTCCTGAATGATGATTGTAATTTAGCCATGTTTCACTACCTCCCCGAATCTTTTTGGTGTTGTGTAATTATTGATAAGCGGTGTAAAGGCGTTCATCAGCAGGATGGCGAACGAGATTCCCTCGGGATAGGCGCCCCAGAGACGTATCACCACAGTGATAAAGCCGATGGCTACACCGTAGATAAGCATACCCCTCTTTGTGAGTGGTGATGTCACATAGTCAGTAGCCATAAAGATAGCCCCCAGCATCAATCCCCCTGAAAAGAGATGAATAAGGGGATGGTAGAGTGGTGAAGGATCGAAGAAATAGAGCACACCCGTGAAAAGGGCAACCGTAGCGAGTATAGTTACAGGGATGTGCCATGTGATCACCCTCTTCCAGAGAAGATAAACCAAACCGAGGAGCAGCGCTGCAGCGCTCATCTCTCCCAGTGATCCCGGCTCGGTCCCCAGAAACATATCCATCATTGAAGGTAACATTTCGGGAGCAAACTTTAATGCACCCAGGACCGTGGCCGAGCTGACAGCATCGATAGCTGTCGAAGGTGCGACCCAGGTGGTCATCTGCGCCGGAAACGAGATCAACAGGAAGATACGCCCTGCGATGGCGGGGTTGAAGATGTTGTTTCCCAAACCCCCGAAGGTAAGCTTCACCACGCCAATGGCGAAGAGGCAACCCAGTGCCAGGATCCATACCGGCAGGCCGGTGGGTACGTTGAAGGCCAGCAACACGCCGGTGATGATAGCTGAGCCGTCGATTACTGAAGGTCTTTTTTTCAGGATGTATCTGACGATAAGATATTCAAACCCCACGCAAAAAAGCACCGCCAGAGCTGTGATGATCAGCGCATCGAGACGGAACAGGTAGAGTGCCACCAGAAATGCCGGAATAAGGGCTATGAGGACAGCATACATGTTTTTTTGAATCGTGTCTCCGCTATGCACATGAGGTGATGGCGAGACAATCAGTCTGTTTTCCATATTCATTCTCTCTTTGCGTTAATTTTTCCTGGCTCTGATGATACCCATCACCTTGCCTTTTCCTAACCGGATATAATCGAGCAATGGCCTGTCGGCGGGGCAGGTGTAGCTGCAGGAACCACATTCAATACAATCGGTGATACCGTTCTTTTCGGCTCTGTCCCACACGGCATACTCGGTGAGGTTCATCAGCAGTGTCGGGTTTAGCCCCATGGGGCAGACATCCACACATTTACCACATCGGATGCAATCTTTCATCGCCTTGCGTTTCGCCTCCGGTGTGGGGACGAGAAGTATACCTGATGTACCTTTTGTGACAGGAATGTCTATGGTTGCCAACGCTTTTCCCATCATTGGACCACCGCTGATCACCTTCCCTGTTGTCTCCGGCAAGCCACCGGCCATATCAATCAGGTTACTTAGCGGTATTCCCACACGAGAAAGGATGTTGCAGGGTTGCTTCACATCTTTACCCGTGACGGTGACTACCCGTTCTACCAGGGGTTTGTTCTTTTGTACTGCTTCGTATACAGCAAAGGTCGAGCCTACATTTTGTACTACTGCTCCCACGGAGATAGGCAGTGCGCCACCGGGAACCTGACGTCTGGTCAGCGCATCAATCAGTTGTTTCTCCCCTCCCTGTGGATACTGTACTTTTAGCGCCTCTACAGTGATGCCGGAATAGGCTTTTGCTTTCTGGGTGAACAGTGCTATGGCATCTCTCTTATTGCTCTCTATGCCGATAATGGCTTTCTGGACGCTGAGTGCCTTCATCACAATGGTGATACCCACCATGATCTCATCGCTCTTCTCCATCATCAGCTGGTGATCGGAGGTGAGATAGGGCTCACACTCCACCGCATTGATGATTAGCACTTCTGCCCTGCTGCCGGGGGGTGGGGTCAGCTTCACGTGGGTAGGGAAGGTAGCTCCACCCATACCGACGATACCTGCTGCAGCAATCTTGTCGAGGATCTCTTTGGGCGTGAGTGAGCATTCACTCACAAGTGAGTGAGAGCGGTCCACAGAGGGTTCCCATTCATCACCTTCCACCTTGATGAACACCGCATCGCGCTTGTAGCCACTGGCGTCAGGTGCTTTGTCTATTTTAACTACTGTTCCGGAAACGGGTGAGTGAATGTTGGCCGAAACATACCCTACTGCTTTGCCAATGAGGGTGCCTGCTTTCACCTTGTCGCCTTTCTTTACTACAGGTTGACAGGGTGCGCCAATGTGCTGTGAGAGGGGGATGATCACCTGGCTGGGGATAGCAATTGATCGTATTGCGCTGCCAGCCGAAAACTTGTTCTCTTTCGGGTGAATACCGCCAATTCGGAAAGTCTTTAACATATGTTTTTTATCTTAGACGGTTACTGTGGTTTCCTCCTCTTTAGGTGCAGGAGGTGTCTCTTTCCTCGGCGGAAAGTTCAGTTCCAGTATGGAGTTGGTGGGACAGACCGGCACGCACTTGCGGCAGAGCCGGCACTTGTCATCATCTATGAAGGCCAGGTTATTTTCAATGGTGATGGCTTCGAAGGGGCAGACCTGCTGGCATTTGGTGCACCCGATGCAGGCGACGTTGCATGCTTTTTTGGCGACGGCTCCCTTATCCTTGTTCACACAGCTCACGTAGATGCGGCGTGATTTGGGCCCCACT
Organism: Proteiniphilum sp.; assembly: GCA_015478855.1. Taxonomy (GTDB): domain Bacteria; phylum Bacteroidota; class Bacteroidia; order Bacteroidales; family Dysgonomonadaceae; genus Proteiniphilum. The sequence goes on along the minus strand of JADMKJ010000094.1, from coordinate 10,138 downwards.
TTACGCAACTCGATGATATCTTTCGGGCAAGCTTTCACGCAGGCACCGCAGGCAGTACATTTGTCTTCCACCACCTCGGGGAGCATCGTCTCCGGGTTGATGTGGATGGCATCAAAAGCGCATGAGTCCACACAATCGCCCAGGCCGAGACAGCCAAAAGAACAACCGGTGTCACCACCGTAAAGTGCAGCTGCGACAGTGCAGTTGGATACTCCGTCGTAGAGGTTGAGTCGCGGACGCTCATCACAGGTGCCGCTGCAGCGTACCACCGCCACTTTTCTTGCTGCCACCGAGACAGTTCTTCCAAGGATTGCTGCCACCCTATCCATCGTATCCTGTCCCCCTACGGGGCAGTTAAGATCATCGAGGGTCTCTGCCTTCACACAGGCTGCTGCAAATGAGGCACACCCGGGGAAGCCACAGCCGCCGCAATTGGCCGCAGGCAGCGCATCCTGCACCTCCTGGATGCGGGGATCTTCCTCCACCCTGAACTTTTGACTCACCAGATATAAGATGGCTGCGCTCCCGGCGCCAATGGTGCCCAATGTTGCAACAGCAGTTAGTAATACACTCATATATTCAATAAAGTTATTCGTTTACGGCGCCCATTAAGACAAAAAGAATTGTGCTGCATTCGCTTAATGTGTGCGTATGATTAATCTGTTTTTTTTATGCTGAATCTGAACGTGTTAGCCATTTTGTTCCTCAATAGATAGAGCAGGAAGTAGTAAGGAGCGAGCGCGATCATGGAGCTTATGGCTGCCTCAGTCTCGCTGAAGTCCCATACGGATGTGGTTAATACAAGCATCACAATGAGAATGATAAGGGGAAGGACAAATGCCCAGTAGACAGCCTTGTAGCCTATCGATTCCTTGCCTTCAATGATCACCCGTTCGTTCTCGGAGAACCGGCCCGTATAGTCAGAAATATCCACCCGTTTATCCTTCGTGTCAGCAGCCATGCATGCACCTTTAGCATGGCATGTACTGCAAGCCGATTGTTGTACAATACGTACGGTGATTTGAAACCCGTTTATCTTCTCAATGATTCCTTCGTGTTCAATCATGAAACAATGGTCATTTGAAAGTAATTCTTATTCTCCTTTTTAGATTAGGGTGCAAAGTTAAGGAATATTTCGTGATAAGTAAAAGTTTTCCGAACATAACCTGACAGAGTTATGTTAATAACTGATTGCGCCAGCAGGCACTTTTTCTCTTCTTCCCTGCCTTCTGATACAGTCTCCATGATACCAAGGATAATAAATGGACGCTATAGAACAACTTAATACCATTTTACCCTCTTTTAGCCGAACATTTACCCTACAAATTTGTTAAAAAGTTAATTACTGCTCGCAAGCATATTTTTAAAAATAACATATTTAATACTCATTATCCGTATGATTTTCGATATTGAAATGATTCGTGAGGTTTACGCGAATCTACCTGAAAAGATTAAAAAGGCAAAAGACCATTTGCAACGTCCTTTAACCCTGACTGAGAAGATACTATTCTCCCATCTCTCACCCGGTGTGCCGCTACTCAACTACAAGCGGGCAAGCGATTATGTTAACTTCGCACCCGATCGCGTGGCTATGCAGGATGCCACCGCACAGATGGCCCTGCTACAGTTGATGAACTCCGGTCGCACCAGTGTGGCCGTACCATCCACTGTACATTGCGACCATCTTATACAGGCATACAAGAATGCCGAGACTGATCTGGAGACAGCGAATGTGACCAACAGGGAGGTGTTTGAATTTCTTCGCGATGTGTCGAATAAATTTGGCATCGGTTTCTGGAAACCGGGTGCCGGGATCATCCATCAGGTGGTGCTAGAGAATTACGCCTTCCCCGGCGGGATGATGGTAGGTACCGACTCTCACACACCCAACGCGGGTGGCCTCGGCATGATTGCCATTGGCGTGGGGGGGGCCGATGCGGTGGATGTGATGGCCGACCTGCCCTGGGAGCTGAAGATGCCCAAGCTGATCGGTGTGAAGCTTACAGGGAGGCTCTCTGGATGGAGTGCACCCAAGGATGTGATCCTGAAGGTGGCCGGTATCCTGACCGTGAAAGGGGGAACCAACGCCATCATTGAATATTTCGGCGAGGGGGCAGCATCGCTCTCCGCTACAGGTAAGGGTACTATTTGTAACATGGGAGCAGAGGTGGGAGCGACCACCTCTATCTTCCCCTTCGATGAGAAGTCGGCTCAATACCTTGAAAGTACTGGCAGGAAAGAGGTGGCCGATGAAGCACGCAGGATCATGGAACATCTGCAGCCCGATGCTGAGGTGAGTGCCAACCCTGAGCTGTACTATGATCAACTTATTGAGATTGACCTCTCAGCGCTGGAGCCCCATATCAACGGCCCCTTCACCCCCGATGCGGCATATACCATCTCGGAGTTTGCCGACGCGGTAAAAATGAACAACTACCCCCGTAAGATGGAGGTGGGACTGATTGGTTCATGTACCAACTCATCATATGAAGATCTTACCCGTGCTGTCTCCATCGTACGACAGGCACATCACGAGGGTGTGCCGGTGAAGGCGCAGTTCCTCATCAACCCCGGGTCGGAGCAGATACGCTACACCGCTGAGCGTGACGGTATCCTGGGTGACTTTGAGAAGGCGGGTGCGACCATCATCGCCAATGCCTGCGGACCCTGTATTGGACAGTGGAAGCGTGAAGATGAGGTGGATAACAGACCCAACTCCATCGTCACCTCCTTCAACCGTAACTTCGCTAAAAGGAACGACGGCAACCCCAATACACATGCCTTTGTCACCTCACCCGAGCTGGTGGCGGCGCTGACCATCGCCGGTGATCTCTGCTTTAACCCTTTGACAGATACACTCCTGAATGAGAGGGGTGAGGAGGTGAAGCTCAGTGAGCCCATCGGCTTCGAGATGCCGCCCAGGGGATATGATGTGAAAGATGCAGGTTATATGGCTCCCTCGCCGGAGTCAAATTATGTAGAGGTAAGCATCGATCCTCACTCTAATCGTTTGCAGAAACTGGAGCCCTTTGCTGCCTGGGATGGGAAGGATTATACAGGCCTGCCCCTGCTTATCAAAGTGAAAGGAAAATGTACCACCGATCATATCTCGATGGCAGGGCCATGGCTCCGTTATCGCGGTCATCTCGATAATATTTCCGATAATATGCTTATCGGTGCGTTCAATGCATTCAATGATCAGACCAACATGGTCCTCGATCCCGAATCAATGGATTACAGGGCTGTGCCTGAACTGGCACGGAAGTTCAAATCGAGACATGTGGGATCCGTTGTGGTAGCCGAAGAAAACTACGGCGAAGGGTCGAGCCGTGAGCATGCTGCCATGGAGCCCCGTTTTCTTAATGTGAAGGCGATCCTGGTGAAATCGTTCGCGAGAATACATGAAACCAACCTCAAGAAACAGGGGATGCTGGCACTCACCTTCGTCAATAAGGATGACTATGATCAAGTGCAGGAGAGAGATAAGATCAGCGTGCTCGGTCTTACCGAATTTGCTCCCGGGAAGAACCTGACCATTGAGCTGCTTCATGTGGACGGCACCAGAGATCAGTTTGAGGTTGCTCACACCTATAATGAACAACAGATAGAGTGGTTCAAGGCCGGCAGCGCCCTGAATGCAATGAGGAGGTGAACAAACAGTATAATGATGGAACCATGCAGATAACCAGGCAAGATGACAGGCTCATTGTTCCCGATCATCCAGTGATCCCTTTTATTGAGGGTGACGGAATTGGCAGGGAGATCACACCTCATGTGCAGCACATTGTAGATAATGCCGTAATGAAATCATACGGCGGTCAGCGAAAGATTGAGTGGAAAGAAGTGCTGGCGGGTGAGAAAGCCTTTAACAATGTGGGCAACTGGCTGCCGGAGGAGACGATGGAGGCATTCCGTACCCATTTGATTGGGATCAAGGGGCCGCTCACCACTCCCATAGGAGAAGGTATACGTTCCCTCAATGTGGCCTTGCGCCAGGAGCTCGACCTCTATGTGTGCCTGCGACCGGTACGATGGTTCAAGGGGGTGGTGACACCGCTGCTGCATCCCGAGAAGGTGCATGTGACCATCTTTCGTGAAAATACCGAAGATATCTATGCCGGTATTGAGTGGGCTGCAGGTACACCGGAACTGAAGAAAGTGCTTAAGTTCCTGAAGGAGGAGATGGGTGTCGCCAGGATACGATTCCCCGAAACCACCTCCATCGGCATCAAGCCGGTATCGGTGGAAGGTACGGAGCGTCTGGTACGTGCTGCCATAGTGTATGCGCTGGAGCATCATCTACCCTCGGTGACGCTGGTACACAAAGGGAACATCATGAAATTTACCGAAGGGGGCTTCAAGAAGTGGGGGTATGCCCTTGCCGAGCGCGAGTTTCACGAACAGACCTTCACTGAGCACAAGTTCAAACAGATTGAAGTGGAGAGTGGACTGGAGAGGGCGGTGGAAGAGTACAACCTCGCCATTGCATCAGGAAAGGTGTTTATCAAAGATGTGATTGCTGACGCTTTCCTGCAGAATACACTCCTCAAACCGGAAGAGTATTCGGTGATAGCTACGCTCAACCTGAACGGCGACTATATCTCTGATCAGCTGGCGGCAATGGTGGGCGGTATAGGTATTGCACCGGGGGCCAACATCAACTACAACACCGGTCATGCCATCTTCGAAGCGACCCACGGCACAGCACCTGATATAGTAGGGAAAGGAAAGGCCAATCCCTGTTCCATGCTGCTTTCTGCTGTGATGATGCTGGAATATATGGGATGGAATGAAGCGGGTAAGCTGATCACCTTATCGCTCGAGAAGCTCTTTGAGGGCGGGTATGGTACATCTGATCTTACCCGTTTTATGGAAGAGGGAAAAGCGCTGACTACAGCGGAGTTCTCACAGAAAGTGATCGAAAACCTCTGAGAATTGCCGTGAAGGTAAACAAAAAAGGAGTTTTTTATGTTAAATGAACAGCTCTAACCGAACCCGGCTTAAGCAAACGTAACAAATAAAAAAAATATAATTAAAAATGAACTACGAGGAAATAACAAAAACTTTATCTGACTCCGTAACCTTTACGAGCAACATCGATAAAGAACTCTTTACGAAAATGGGTGTCAAACGCGGACTCCGGAATGAGGACCATTCAGGTGTGCTTGCCGGTCTGACGCGTGTAGGTGATGTCGTGGGTTACGAACGTCAGGAAGACGGAACACTGAAGCCGGTGCCGGGTAAGCTCTACTACCGGGGGATGGATGTGGAAGAGCTGGTGAAGGGAATTCAGTCGGAGAACAGGCTTGGTTTTGAAGAGACCGCCTTCCTCCTGCTATCGGGTAAACTGCCCACCAAAGAGGAGCTGGATGCCGTCAACGATCTCATTGCTCATACCATGCCGCTAAACCATAAGGCCACGATGAATATCCTCTCGCTGAAAGGAAAGAATATCATGAACATCCTGGCAAGGAGTGTGCTTGAACTTTATGCATACGATGAGAATCCGGATGATATCTCGCCTGATAATCTGGTGAAACAGTCGATCAACCTTATTGCCAAGTTCCCCACCATCATCGCCTATGCCTATCAGGTATTGCGTCATGATCAGATGGGACGTTCACTCCATATTCGTCATCCTTACGAGAACCGCTCCGTAGCAGAGAACTTCCTTTTCATGATGAAGGGACGAGATAACTACACAGAGCTCGATATCCAAATTCTCGATCTGGCTTTGATCCTTCATGCAGAGCATGGAGGAGGTAACAACTCTACTTTCTCTGTACGTGTGACCAGCTCAACCGAGACAGACACCTACTCTGCCATTGCAGCCGGCATAGGATCACTGAAAGGACCGTTGCACGGGGGTGCCAACATCAAGGTCCAGGGTATGCTCGAGGATATGAAGAAGAATGTGAGCGACTGGACGAGTGCTGAACAGATCGACGCCTATCTGTTGAAGATACTGAAGAAAGAGGCTTATGACCGCACCGGTCTGATCTATGGTATCGGCCATGCTGTTTACACTGTCAGTGACCCGCGTGCCGACCTGTTGAAAGAGATGGCACGTGATCTGGCCAGAGAGAAGGGCCGTGAGGAGGAGTTTAATTTTATGGAGCTGATTGAAGGACGTGCAGTAGAGGTGTTCCTCGATTTTAAGAAGCAGACAGCCAAACAAAGAACATGTATCAATGTCGATTTCTATTCGGGATTCGTGTATGACGCCATCGGGCTGCCATCGGAAGTGTTCACGCCGCTATTTGCCATGGCCCGTATCGTGGGCTGGTCGGCACACCGTATTGAGGAGATGAACTTCGCCAGCAAACGTCTTATCCGTCCTGCTTACAAGAACGTTCGTGAGAAGCAGGATTTTATGCCGATGAATGAAAGATAACAACATGCAGAAAATAAAAGTAGTGAATCCCGTCGTTGAGCTTGACGGGGATGAAATGACCAGAATTATCTGGTCATTTATCAAAGAACAGTTGATTCTTCCTTACCTGGATCTGGATATCAGATATTACGATCTGAGTATTACGCACCGCGATGCGACCGATGACCAGGTGACGGTGGATGCAGCTGAGGCAATCAAACAGTATAATGTGGGAATCAAGTGCGCCACCATCACACCCGATGAAGCGCGTGTGGAGGAGTTCGGTCTGAAGAAGATGTGGCGCTCGCCCAACGGCACCATCCGTAATATCGTGGGAGGCACCGTTTTCCGTGAGCCGATCATCTGCCGCAATATCCCACGCTACGTGCAGGGGTGGACAGAACCGATCATCATTGGCCGTCATGCCTATGGTGACCAGTACCGCGCTACCGATACCGTCATTAAGGGTAAAGGAACGCTGACAATGAGCTTCACCGATGAGAAGGGTGAGACCACCAGCTGGGAGGTGTTCAACTTCAGGGGTGACGGTGTGGCCATGGCGATGTACAACACCGATGAATCTATCTACGGTTTTGCCCGCTCCTCGTTCCGGATGGCGCTGACAAAAGGGTACCCGCTCTACATGTCGACGAAGAACACCATCCTTAAGGCCTATGACGGTCGCTTCAAGGATATCTTCCAGGAGGTGTATGAGAACGAGTTCAAAGAGGCTTTTGCGAAGGCAGGCATCACTTATGAACATCGGCTGATCGATGATATGGTGGCCTCCGCCATGAAATGGAATGGTGGTTTCGTATGGGCATGTAAGAACTACGACGGCGATGTGCAGTCGGATACCGTGGCGCAGGGTTTCGGCTCGCTGGGGATGATGTCCTCCGTGCTGGTGACCCCCGACGGGAAAACGGTGGAAGCTGAAGCAGCCCACGGAACGGTGACACGCCATTACCGTCAGCATCAGCTCGGAAATGAAACCAGCACCAACCCGATTGCATCCATCTTCGCATGGACACGCGGTCTGGCCCACCGTGGCAAGCTCGACGGGAACCAGGCGCTGATCGGGTTCTGTGAGAAGCTGGAGCAGGTGTGTGTGGATACTGTGGAAGGGGGCGAGATGACCAAAGACCTCGCACTGCTTGTACATGGCAATGATGTCACCCGCGACCACTGGCTGACCACGCAGGAGTTCCTGCAAGCGCTGAAACGGAATTTGGGAGATAGTTATAAACAATAAGCTGTAAGTGGTAAGTGATAAGCTGTAAGCGATAAACAGTAAGCAATAAGCTGTCAGTAGTCAGCTTTTGCGGTGCTATCAGTGTAGCGGTATGGTTTGCAGTGATCAGCTTACGCGTAGCAATATAAAAACAGAAGGGCAGTCTAAAACGGGCTGCCCTTCGTCATGTACGTCACACACGAAAGTAGAAAGAAAACTACTTCGTTTTCCTCCTACTCGATTGTTACTGAAAGACCACAATATGCTGGTCTTTATTAATCTTCTTTCTCCTGCTCTTCGTATATCTTCAGCAGTTTCTCCTGTACATCGGATGGTACCAGGTCGTAACTGGCGAACTTCATGGTGAAGGAGGCCCTTCCGCCGGAAAGTGAGCTCAATGAGGTGGAGTAGGAGCTCATCTCTTTCAGGGGAACTTTAGCCTTCAGCATCTCAAAGCCTTTCTCGCTCTCCATGCCCATGATCATAGCCCTGCGACCCTGGAGATCACTCATCACATCACCCATAAACTCACCCGGTACGGAGACTGTCACATCATATATAGGTTCGAGGATCTTTGGTCCGGCATTCTTGAAGGCGGTACTGAAGGCATTTCTTCCGGCGAGCATAAATGAGATCTCATTGGAGTCTACCGGATGCATCTTACCGTCGTAAACGATCACCCGCACATCACGTGCATAGGATCCGGTGAGTGGACCCTGCTCCATGCGTGCCATGATTCCTTTCATGATGGCAGGCAGGAAGCGTGTGTCGATGGCGCCACCCACGATGCTGTTCACGAATACCAGCTTGCCACCCCACTCCAGCTCAATCACCTGCGTGTCGCGGTTCTGGATCTTGAACTCCTGACCGTTGAAGCGATAGATCTCCTGCACGGGCATACCTTCGGTATAGGGTTCAACGATGAGGTGTACCTCACCGAACTGGCCGGCACCACCCGATTGTTTCTTGTGGCGATAATCGGCGCGGGCAGCCTTGGTGATAGTCTCGCGGTAAGGTATCTTCGGCTCTATAAATTCAATCTCAATCTTATCGTTGTTCTCGAGGCGCCATTTCAATGTACGCAGGTGAAACTCACCCTGGCCTGAGACGATGGTCTGCTTCAGCTCTTTGGATATCTCCACCCGCCATGTGGGATCTTCCTCCTTCATGCGTGTGAGCGCCTCATTCAGTTTCTCCGTGTTCGACTCGTTCAATGCCTTGATCGCTCTGCGGTAACGAGGCTCGGGATATTTAATGAAATTGAAACTGTTCTCGGTGCCCTTGATGTTCAGCGTGTTACCGGTGCGAACATCTTTCAGCTTCACTGCTGCCCCTATGCTTCCTGCCTGCAGCTCTTCGGCCTTGGTACGTATCTGTCCGGCAACGGTATAGAGTTGTGCGAGACGTTCTTTCGAGTTACGGTCGGCATTGGTCAGGTCATCACCTTCCTTCACTGTTCCCGACATCACCTTGAAGTAAGAAACCTCACCTATGTGTGGTTCAACGGTAGTCTTGAAAAAGAAAAGGCTTGTAGGAGCAGTAGCGTCCGGTTTTATCTCCTCTCCGTCACTGTTCACCGGCGCGGGCACATCGGTAGGTGAGGGTGCCACCATGTTCAGAAAGTTCATGATACGGTGTACTGCCATATTTTTTTCCGCTGAAGTGCAGAAGAGCGGGAAGAGCGTGTGACTGATCATTCCCTTGTGGATGCCGTCGCGCATCTCCTCTTCTGTGAGTGAACCCTGATCGAAGTATTTCTCCATTAATCCTTCATCATTCTCCGCTGCTGATTCGAGGAGCACCTGATAATATTCACCTGCTCTCTCTTGTTCGCTCTCCGGTATCTCCAGCACTTCCGGAGCGGTCGCCCCCGGTGTCCATTTATACAATTTCTGTTTCAGCACATCCACGATGCCCTCGAAGGAGCTGCCGCTGCCTATGGGATACTGTACAGGAACAATTTTGTTGCCGTACAGTTCTTTCATGCTGGCCAGTGTATTATCGAAATCTGCTTTCTCGTGATCCATCTGGTTCACAAGCAGCACTATAGGTTTCTTCATCTTGTCCACATAACGGAACTGGTTGATGGTTCCCACCTCCACGCCGTTGGCTGCGTTGATCAGCATCAATGCCATATCTGTCACATTGAGGGCCGAGATCACTCCTCCCACGAAATCATCCGATCCCGGACAATCGATGAAATTCATCAGCTTCTCTTTCCATTCATATGAAAAAACAGTGGAGAAAACAGAATATCCATAATCTTTCTCCACCGGGAAATAGTCACTCACTGTGTTTTTTCCATCCACTGAACCACGTCGTTTTATAAGACCACACTCGAAAAGCATTGCTTCTGCGAGAGTGGTCTTACCTGATCCGGCATTGCCGATAAGGGCAATGTTCTTAATTTCGTTTGTTTTGTAAACTTTCATACGATTTAGTTATTTGATATTTTATGGTATATGTAACTCGTAACAGGAGTGAGCTTTTGTGAGAATTTTCTCATGCTCATTTCATGATTAGAAATTATTAAT
>JADMKJ010000093.1:87110-104090 GCA_015478855.1 Proteiniphilum sp. | reverse complement strand
CGTAAATTTCTCAGGAATTCTGAATGGTTGATGATCAGCATGGTGGCACTTGCCAGCTCCTTGCTTTTAAAGGTGAGTTCAGATTCAAGTTTTTCATTTCTTAATGAGGTGATTTCTTTTTCCTGTCGTTCCAGCTGAGCGAGACGTCTGTTTTCCTGCTCTATGAAGAGTTGATTCTTCTTGTGTATAATCTTTTGAATGTGGTTTTTAATGATCCACCCACTCAGCAATAGAATGATGGTGATATAGGTCAAAATAGACCACCATGTCTTGTACCATGGATTTTTTATGCGGAAAGAAAAGCTGACAGCCGACAGCTCATTACCGGAATTATCCAGCACACGGGCTTTCAGGATATACTCATCTGCAGGAAGGTTGTTATATGAGATGGATAGATTTTCATCAGCGGTTACCCATCGGTTATCATATCCATGCAGATAACACTCCACGCGGAATATTTTTTTTGAAAACTCAGGATGGCTGAACTGAAATACAATGTCGTTATTTTTGTATTCGATTACCCCTTTTTTTCCCGCGTCAAGGAAGAAGGTACGGTCATTCTTGCGATCGTAATATGCAACGGAGGAGATCTGCAGGTCGCTTGTTTCCTGCAGGATATCTTCAGTAAACCTGTATCTGCCTATTCCGCCATTCAGGCAAAAATAAGATATGCTATCATCCGCAACATAGATGTTTGCCCTTCCCTCGTTGGGAGGGTTGTTCAGAATGCTGTAAGGAATTCGGTCCCTCAGTCTGTATCTGTGCTGTATGAATTCAACAAGTGCATACTCAGTGTTGCGGATAAACCAGAACAGATCATCGTTCACCGGCACGATACGGTAGCTGTCGGCAAAACCGGGCAGGTCATCGTTCAGCAGCTTAAAAGGGACGATTTTCTGTTGAATATCGTCGTAGGTGAAAAAGCTGTGGCCATCGGCAAAGACAATTCGTCCCTTTAGTTTCATCACTTTTACAGGGCGAAGTGTTGTCAGTTGGGTAGAATCGAGTGAGAGGTAGTTCTCAATCTCAGCCACACGGCTCAGGTCATTCTTCAGTTTTATACGGTACACACCTTTATACATGTGGCCTGCCCAGATATTGCCCGTATGATCAATTTCTATATTCTTGATTAAGTCGGAGAAGCCTTTTATCTGATGACTGAAAACCCATTTCCCCGACGAGTCCTGTGAATAAATATAAAGGGCAGTATAGGTTGACTCCAGTAAAATATTATTCCCGTTCAGGGTTGTCTCAATCATATCCATTCCACCTGTACGGGCACCCGGAATGGGCACCTCACGATCATTCTCCAGTAGTGAGGTTCCGAGGTTATGTCCTACAAATACCTGATTACCGAAACTTTTTATGAACCACGACTGATTATCGAAACCGGTCAGACGGAAGATCTTTTCTTCCCTTTCCGAGTAATTATATACACCCTGATTTGTAGCCAGGTAAAGTCTGTCATTAAAAGTGAGGATATCCTCCACAAGTCCAATCTGAATATCTGTCGGCTCAAAAAAAGAGAAGGGGGAGGTGGTGCGGATATTGGAAATGCCGTTATCCATTGCTGCCCATATACTGTTGTCCCTGTCACTGAACAGTGCCAGTATTGTATTGTTGTTCAGTCCATTCTTTCGATTTATATGCCACAGTTTTTCTCCCTTGTGATTGATCACAAACATTCCATTATTCAAGGTGCCTAAAACATATTGTGAACCACCGGAGAAGATGGCTCTGTTCACGATTGCCTGTTGAAGATCCAGTTCTATCGCTGTCTTCCACGGTATGAGCGTATCGTCATCTTCCGAATAAATGTAAAAGCCGTTCTTCGAGGTCACCAGCAGGTACTCTTCACCAAATGGTAACACAGCCACTACATTGTCGTTATTCAACTGTTCCCGTTGTACAACAGGATGGAACATCTCACCATCAAAACGGCTGAAATCGCTATTGATCAATTGAGCAAACATCCGGTTGCCGGCAGGAAAGAAATACAACACACCCGGGTTGGGTCTGAACGTCCTTATCTTCTTATTATCCAGCACAAAGAATGCAGAAAATGACTGGAAATATATTTTATTCCCGAAAAGACAAATTTTCCATATTTCATCGTTGTGAAACTCATATCCTTCTACCAAGCTTGTGAGTGAGTGATAGATAAGCTGATTTGTGTGGTTACGCTCAAAATATCCAAACTCTTCGAACGATCCCACATAGATACGCTCAGTGGAGCTGTCATGATCTAAAAAGATGGATTTCACGGAAAGATTATTGGGTAGTTTGTGCAGATTCCAGTTTACCCCGTCAAAACTCAGAAGACCATTGTTATTGCCGAAATAGATCTCTCCGTTTTTTCCCTGGGCAATAGCCCAGTTTTGGTTGCCTGCTTTATAGTTGCCGGTGGTATAGTTATATACAGGAGGAATAAAAGGAATATCCTGTGCTTCGCCTTTCATTGAGAGAGCAATGAAGATTACGGTCATGCATGCCGCATAAAAATATATTCTGCTAATGCGAAGGATCATATATCAGAAATGTGCTTTTTGAAAGGGTGAGACTATTTTTTTTGTAACAAATTATCAATTTCCTTCTCATTCAATACTTTCACATTTGTGAAAAGAAATTTCCGATCGATAAAATTGCCATATTGATTACATTCATTGATGGCTGCATTCAGGCTCGATTTCACATCCTTGTCGAAAGAAAAGAGCATAAGGATAGTGAAATATTTATCTTTGATCTCAAATTTTTCTATCACCACATCTGCTTTTTGCAGTTGAAAAAAAAATTCCCGTTCCACAATCTCTTTTTGTAAATCGGTTAGCTCCTGCCTCTCGTTGGTAGTGAAGAGTCCGAAAAAGCGCAGCTTCTTGTCTTGTCCTCCCAGTCCGGAGGAGATATATACCTGCTGTTGTCCCGACAGATCGGAACTAAGTACGATACGACTGCTTACCAGCGCCATGGCGGACCAGTGAACCAGCTCGGGCTCAAGCGGACTGCTGTGATATGTTTCTATTGAACGAAAAGCACCTACATCGGGTATTGATGCCAGCAAGGTTAAGCTACGCTTTTTTCGCTCAATGGATTGGTCAGGAGAGAAGAGAATGGCCACTTCTTCATCACGAACAAACGGGTTGTTTTCTTTTCTTAGTCTGTCGAAAAATCTGAAATATTCCATCTGCTCCTCTATGGGTATCAGTTCCTCGAGGATGTGGAACGAGTCAATTCCTTGTTCGTTCAGCGTTTCCTTTAATTTTGCCAAAAGATCATCTTCTCCACTCATAAAGGCAAAGATATATTTTTTTCCTGTTTTAATGCGCTCACTCAGGCTAAATGTTGTCTGCCACAGCACTTAATTTCCTTAAATTTCATCAAATTGACTCTTAATTCCGTAGAATTGTATAAATTCGCATAATCAAAATGAATAACCATCCCCTATGAAGATTAAAATAGTCAATACGTCCCGACATCCGCTACCGGAATATGCCACTGCGTATGCCGCCGGCATGGATTTGCGTGCGAATTTGGAACAACCTGTGGTGCTGAAGCCGTTGGAGCGGTCATTGATTCCCACAGGTATTTATATCCAGCTTCCTGCAGGATATGAAGCGCAGATACGCCCCCGCAGCGGACTGGCAGTAAAGCATGGCATCAGCATTGTGAATGCACCCGGTACTGTTGACGCCGATTATCGTGGTGAGATACGTGTGATTCTTGTCAACCTCTCGAATGAAGATTTCATCATTAATGATGGCGAACGCATCTGTCAGATGGTGATTGCACAACATGCACATGTGCAATGGGAGAGAGTGGACGCATTGGAAGAGACTGAGCGCGGTGCCGGCGGGTTTGGACATACAGGAAAAAAATAAAAACTATTAACAGAGAATGTATAATACAATCACGATAAGTAAACTGTCTCTATGTCTCGTTTTGTTTGCTCTGATCGCAGGAATATTGCCGGTAAAGGTAGTTGCACAGCAAGAGATAAAAGGCGTACAGCTCAACGATGAATCCCGGCGGAAGTTTGATTATTATTTCTACGAAGCACTGAATGCCAAAGCTTTGGGGGAATATGATGAAGCCCTCGATTTATTTCAACACTGCTATGCCCTGGATTCGACCAATGCCAGCGTTTTGGTTGAGATGGGCACTTTTTACAATGTCCTCCAGGAGAAAAACAACGCACTCACTTTCTTTCAGAAAGCAGTCTATTACGACAAGAATAACTACTACTATAACATGATGCTTGCCGGATTGAGTAAAGAACTTGATTTGAAGCAGGATGTGGTGGATATCTATGAAGCACTGTTAAAGCAACATCCTGACAAACAGGATCTCAATTTTGAATTAGCGAATGCATATGCAGACAACGGTGAATTACAAAAAGCCATTGACGCCCTGAACAGGCTGGAACAGGGTGTCGGGATCTCTGAGATAATCACATTAAACAAGTATCGTCTCTATGCATTGATGAATAAAAAAGAAAAAGCATTTGACGAGATACAGCAGATTATCAATAAAAATCCGGCTAACCCAAGGTATCTGGTACTTATGGGTGATTTATACATGGAAGACAATCAAAATAAAAAAGCGCTACACTTCTATAGACTGGCAGAGGCGATCGATCCTGATTTTCCGGCGCTCATTCTCTCCATGGTAAACTATTTTGAAAAAACCAATAACAAACCCGCTGCCCGGGCTGAGCTGCAAAAAGCAATCACAGGGAGCTCGATGGAGGTCGACACCAAATTGCAGCTGCTCACACGCTACCTCGGCATCCTGCAGCAGGATAAACAGGATCTTAAACAGGCCAACTCACTCTTTGAAGCACTCTTTGAACAGTACCCCAACAATACCCAGCTAAACATGATCTATGGGAATGTGCTCATGTTGCAGGATAACAAGAAAGGGGCCATTGAACAATTTGAGATTTATACCAGGGATAATCCCGATGACCCGACCGGATATGAGCAGATAATCCGCATAGCACTGCCTGATGAGGATCTGGAGAAAATTAAAGAGGTTACCACCGAGGCATTAAAGCATCTTCCCGCTGAACCCCAGTTTTATTATTATCTGGGTGCTGCCAACTACCAGCAGGAGAATTATCAGGAAGCACTGACAATGTTTGAAGAGGGATTGAAGAATGCTGCTTTCACCAACCCCCTGGTAGAATCTGATTTTCATGCGCAGATAGGAGATCTCAACTATTTTCTTGGTAACAGGGAAGAGGCGTTTGAAAGTTATGAAAAAGCGTTAAAGTTAAACCCTCAGAATCTCCCGGTATTAAACAATTACAGCTATTATCTGTCTCTTGAGAGACAGAATCTCGACAAGGCAGAGATGATGAGCGGCATCACCATTAAAGCTGAACCGATGAACCCCACCTATCTCGACACCTATGGCTGGGTATTGTTTGAACAGGGTTCCTATACGATGGCGAAAATTTATATCGAGAAAGCGATTGAATATAGCAAAGAAGAACCTTCGGCAGAAGTGTTCGAACATTATGGTGATGTATTGTATAAAACAGGTGAGATTGGTAAGGCAAAGGAACAATGGCACAAAGCAAAGGCGTTGGGTAGTGACTCTGCAACGCTGGAAAAGAAAATTGAAACCGGTGGGTTATGATCTTTGTCTGTTCACCAGCAATGGGTTCGCAAATCATCATCGAAGAGTGAGTTGATAGAAACAGTCCAAATATAAAAAAATACCAGGCAATGAATATTTCACGATACAGAAGAATACTTTTTTTCAGCATTCTACTGGGTGTAGCTTTTACAGCGTGTAAACCTAAACAACAGATTGTTTACTCCACTGCTCCTGTTGAAGATAAGGAGCATAATGAGATCTTCAGTGATATTATCACCAGTGAGTTTCCATACCACACCTTCTCTGCGAAACTGAATATGAACCTTTCTACCGGCTCTAAATCAATGAGCTCAAAGGCAAATATCCGAATTGTAAAGGATAACGCACTTCAAATCTCCATTCAGCCACTTTTCGGAGTGGAGATGTTTCGGATATTCATTAATCCTGATACGGTTATGTTTCTCGACAGGATGAACAAACGCTATGTGATGGAATCAATCGTTTCGCTGAAAGACAGTTACCC
The DNA here is from genome assembly GCA_015478855.1 of Proteiniphilum sp. Lineage (GTDB taxonomy): Bacteria > Bacteroidota > Bacteroidia > Bacteroidales > Dysgonomonadaceae > Proteiniphilum. The sequence goes on along the minus strand of JADMKJ010000093.1, from coordinate 97,969 downwards.
GGTAGGGTTCGATTTTTATACCATGCAGTCGGTATTTACCAACGCACTTTTTGTGACGGGCAAGAAGAGAGTGGAAGCTGCAGATTTCCGTAAGTTCACTTACAGCCGTACATCCGATCAGAACTATTACATCTCATCAAAGGATGATTCGTCGGGCATCGATTACTCCTTCACGGTCAACGGCGATGATCGCATCACTTTTATGCATCTCATGCAAGCGGAAAAAAAACAATCACTTCAATGGGGGTATAATAACTTTGCCGTTTTAGATGAGCTCACCTTCCCCCATAAGATGAATGTAACCCTCACCTCCTCATCACGAAAAATTGACGCTGAGCTGCTTTTCTCAGATGTAAGCACGAACGACCCTCTTCAGTTAACGATGCATGTCCCCAATGGATACTCGAGAACATCAGTCGATGAAATACTGAAAATCTTCTCTTCAAAGAAATGAAAAAAGTTGTTCTCATAACGCTATTGTGGTTTTCGGTAATTCTGCTCTTTTCTCAAACCGGGCAGATTGAAAGTCTGCAACAACAGCAACAGGCATTACAGGAAGAGATAAAAAATACCAACAGGCTTTATCTGGATGTAAAAAAACAGACAACCACTATCCTTGATCGTATTAACCTTATAAACAAACAGATTTCTTCACGTAAGGCACTGATTACTGTGCAGCGACAGGAGATTGAAGCATTGCGCAGGGAGGAGTCTCGTCTGGAGAGAGAGATTGCGAGACTTAAAAAAGAGTTGAAAAGCAAGCAGGACAACTATGCCAATGCCATGCGGGGAATGTTGAACAATCAATACAGGCAGAATAAATTGCTGTTTATCCTGTCTGGAAAATCGCCGGGTGAATCATTGAGGAGAATGCAATATCTGAGAGATTATTCCAAATGGCAGAAAACACAGGCGGAAGAGATAAAAAAGCAGAACAGTGAGATCAGTGCCGGCATGGAAGCATTGATTAAAGCCAGGGGTGACAGGGAAAAAGCATTGTCCACGCTGGAGAATGAGCAGAAGCGGTTGCAGGATGAAGAAAGAGCACGTCAGACGGAGATATCGGAGGCACGCGGAAAAGAGAATCAATTACAGAAAACACTTCAGGATAAACAGCGCCGGGTAAACCAGCTGAACGCACAGATTGAGAAACTGATCGCTGAGGAGGTAGCACGGATGGAGCGGGAGGCGGAAGCAGCACGACGCGCTGAAGAGGCGGAAGCAAGGAGACGTGCCGCGGAAGAAGAGAGCCGTAGGAAAGCCGCTGAATCAGCAACCAGGCCTCGTCGCGAGACAGAAAGCAGTAAGAAAACCGAAGAACCGGCAAAAGCTGCCGAGAAGAAAGCTGAAACAGCTCCTGCCACCACCGGCCCCAGGATAGAGGCCGGCAGAAGCACTGCCTCGGGTGAAACATTCAATCTGTCGAAGAATTTCGCAGCCAACAAGGGCAAGTTACCGTTGCCCGTGACCGGTACTGCTTCCATCGTGGGCAACTTCGGAGCAAAGAAACACAGTGAATGGAATGTGACGACCAATAGCAATGGTATCGATATTCAGGCTCAGAAAGGGGCAAACATCCGTAGCGTCTTCGAGGGTGAAGTGTCGAAAGTATTTTCTTTCCCTGGATCAAACACCTGTGTGATTGTGCGTCATGGTGAATATTATACATTCTATGCAAATATATATGATCTGTTTGTGAAACAGGGTGACAAGGTGAAAACAGGACAAACACTGGGGCGTATTTATACCGATACCGACAGTGGTGTCTCAACCATGCACTTTCAGTTATGGCAAAAAACAACCAAACTGAATCCCGCACCCTGGCTCAAAAAGTGAACACATACAAATAACAGCTAAGCTGATGTCATTAAAAATTCGTCTAATCATCATGAATTTCCTCCAGTTCGCAGTCTGGGGGGCCTATCTTACATCCATGTCGCGTTATCTGGGTCCTGCGGGCATGGGAGCACATATCGGGATATTCTATTCAGTGCAGGGAATAGTCTCAATTGTGATGCCTGCATTAATGGGGATTATCGCAGACCGATGGGTGCCTGCACAGAAACTGCTGGGTATATGTCATCTGCTGGCTGCCCTTTTTATGCTCTCTGCAGGGATCTATGGCCTTAATGCCGGGGCGGTAGTCTCCTTCCCTCTCCTTTTTACACTCTACACCCTGAGTGTAGCATTTTACATGCCCACGCTGGCGCTTTCCAACTCCGTGGCCTACAGCATCCTCGATAGAGCAGGTATGGATACTGTAAGGACATTTCCTCCCATACGTGTCTTCGGTACTGTGGGGTTCATTTTCACCATGTGGTTTGTCGACATTGTAGGATATCAGACCACATCCATGCAGTTTGTTGTAAGCGCGGTTATAGGACTGGTGCTGGGTGTTTATGCATTCACCCTTCCCAATTGCCCGATAAGTACCGACACGAAAGATAAAACACTCTTTCAGGCGCTGGGGCTTGATGCGTTCAGACTTTTCAGGCAGCGTAAGATGGCGTTGTTTTTTATCTTCTCCATGCTGCTGGGTGTTTCACTGCAGATCACCAATGGTTTTGCCAATCCTTTTATTGCCAGTTTTGAATCCCTGCCTGAGTTTGCCAACACATTCGGGGTGCAGCATTCAAACATACTTATATCACTTTCTCAAATTTCTGAAGCACTTTGTATACTGTTGATTCCTTACTTTCTGAGGCGTTTCGGCATCAAGAAAGTGATGCTCATCGCCATGTTTGCCTGGGTAATGCGTTTCGGATTCTTCGGTCTTGGCAATCCCGGCACCGGTGTATGGTTGCTGGTACTCTCCATGCTGGTGTATGGTGTAGCGTTCGATTTCTTCAATGTGTCGGGTTCATTGTTTGTGGATAAGGAGACCCCTCACACCATTCGTGCCAGTGCACAGGGAATGTTTATGCTGATGACCAACGGTGTGGGTGCTACTATAGGCACCCTGGGGGCACAGTGGGTTGTCAACCGGTATACCTCGTGGCAGGAGCTGCTGGTGAATGGTCAGATGAAGTCGCTCATGGTGGGTGACTGGCAGTCGGTATGGTTTATCTTTGCAGCATATGCCATGTTGGTAGCACTTCTTTTCGGTATACTATTCAGATATAAACATGAACGGACAGATTAAATGATTGCTTCTCAATGATAGGATTACTCCGTATTATCTTACTATTCTCTTTTTTTTTCTCCTGTAACTCATCGCTTTGGGGCCGGTCGTCCTACCTTTTTAAACAGCTGGAGGTTCGTGACGGACTTTCTCATAACCAAATCAATCATATTTTTAAGGACAGTAAGGGTTTTATGTGGTTCTCCACTGCATCAGGTTTAAACAGGTACGACGGATACAAATTTAAAGTATTTTTCCATAACCCCAATGACGACAATTCTTTACCGGATAATTTGGTCTTGAACGTGCAGGAAGATAGAGGTGGAAGGCTTTGGATCCATACAGCTAACGGTTATACGGTTTATAATACAGACCTGGAAAAATTCGAGAAAAGTCAGGTGCTGTTACATGAAATGGGTATCACATATCCCGCCGATTTTATTTTTATCGACAAAGATAAAAATGTGTGGTGTTACGCCAACACATCCGGATTTTATATGTATCAGCAGGATTTGGGTAAACTGGTTTTCTTCCCTCAAAACGGGGAGGCAGGAGAGCTAAGTGAAGGAATTATTACCGACATCAAAGAATCGGATAGCGATTATATTTTTGTTTTTCAATCGGGGCTTATACAATACATGGATAAAAAAGTATTGAAGGTCATCTACAGCGATAATTATATTCTGAATCAACAGAAAGCCAATGCCCTGAATTTCGAGGCTTTTGTTGATACAGACAACGACGTCTGGATCTATTCCGACATGCCGCATGGAACCTGGTTATTCAATTCCCGCCAGAAAGAGTGGAAGCATATGGGCTCGAAACAGAGTGATTTCCCATTTTTATTGTCAAGTGATATGAACGTGGATTTTGTACAGGATCCTGCCGGAGCGATCTGGATAGCAACCGACCATGGCGGAATCGACATAATCGATAAAGAGGCAAACACGCTCACAAACTTGCGGAATCAACCGTATGATGAACGAAGTATAGCACACAACAGCATTAAATGTATGTATACCGATGATATGGGTATCGTCTGGATAGGCACCTATAAAAACGGAATATCATACTACAGTAAGTCAATTTACAAGTTTGACATTGATCATCTCAATTATTTCAATAAGATCGAGAACTTTAAACCGGACGTTAATTCCATCATTAAAGATAAAAACGGAAATATTTGGATTGGCTCAAATGGAAGCGGATTGGCTCGTTTAAACAGGAAGAACGGATCACATCATCTTTACAGCCATGATCCCAACGACAATTCCTCGTTGACCAATGATGTGATCGTCAGCCTGTGTGAGGCTCAAGACGGAAAGTTATGGATCGGCACCTATTTGTCCGGGATGGATTGTTTCGACGGTAAAAAGTTTGTTCACTATCGTCATGATCCAAACAACCCGAACAGCCTTGCCAACGACAATGTATGGTCAATCGTGGAAGACAGCTCGGGCATGATATGGATAGGTACATTGGGAAGCGGTTTGCAAAAATTTAATCCCGATAACGGACAATTTACCACCTTCAACAACCACACGAAACAACAACTGTCATCGGAGTTCATTTCATCGATCTACCCGGGTAAGAACGATCGGTTGATCCTCGGTACCGCCATTGGAATTACGATCTTCAATATCGAAACCGAACAATTCGAAATCATACTCACCAACCGGAAAGGCGACCAGTCTTTCACCAATCTGAACGTGAACCATGTATATGAAGATAGCCGTGGACTCATATGGATAGGTACCCGGAACGGATTGAATATATGGGATCCTAAACAGGATAAGATTACCCAATTATACAAAAGTGACGGTCTGGCCGATAATGTCATCTCCGGCATCATCGAAGACAATCAGCACAATATGTGGATCACCACATCCAACGGCGTGTCGAATGTAATGATCCAACCCCATACCGGTGGTTATGCGTTTTCTTTTGTAAATTATCGGGAGGAAGATGGCCTGCAGAGCCATGAGTTTAATTTGCGGTCGATCTTCAAATCGGCCGATGGTGAGATTCTGCTCGGTGGTACCAGGGGATTCAACTTTTTTAATCCGGAGAATATCCGTTACAACATATCACAACCCAAAGTACTTTTTACCGGACTCAGGCTGTTCAACGAAGAGGTTGAGGTGGGAGCAGAATACCAGGGAAACAGAATCCTCTCATCGGAGTTGAATCAGGTGAAGGAGGTCACCTTTAAATACAGGCAAAATGTTTTTTCTGTTGAGTTTTCGGCCATGAATGATGTGCTTCCCGAAAAAACGACCTACGCCTACATGCTCGAAGGATTTAACGCGGATTGGTTAATCACCGACCCCGGTGTCCACAGTGTCACATACACCAATCTTGCTCCGGGAAACTATACACTCAGTGTAAAGGCAGCAAACAGCGACGGATTTTGGAGTGATGAGGCAACAGTACTGAACATTCATATAAAACCACCATTCTGGCTCTCTCCCCTTGCCTATATCTTCTACTCACTGCTTCTGATATCGATCCTGTTGGTCGCACGATACATTATCATACGAAACGAACAGCAGAAGTTTATAATGAAACAGATAGAACTGGAAGCACAACGAAAACATGATATTGATGACATGAAACTTCGTTTCTTCACCAATGTCAGTCATGATCTGCGCACACCGCTTACATTGATCCTGTCACCACTGGAGAATCTGATGAAGTCGGTTGCCGACGATCATCAAAAGCTTCAACTCTCCCTGATACACAAAAATGCCATTCAACTGTTAAATATGGTGAACCAGTTACTCGATTTCAGAAAAAGCGATGTGAATGAACACGCCCTGAACTTATCCTATGGCAACGTGATCGAATTCCTGAGGAATGCCTGTAATCATCTTACCGAATATGCCGAAAAAAAGAATATCCGATTGACCTTTTTCTCCTCTCTGGATGAATTGAGCATGGTATTTGATGAGGACAAAATGGGGAAAATAATGATGAATCTTCTCTCCAATGCCATCAAATTTACTGAGAAGAACGGAACGGTGGATGTGATAGTCAAACCTTTGGCTGAAAGCAGCGACAGCGATGCGGAACAGTTAGAGATCAGGGTTATTGACACCGGTATAGGGATAAAGGACGAAGAGAAATCACGTATATTCGAACGTTTTTACCAGGGTAAAATAAAAAATGAGTATTCTCCCGGAAGCGGCATCGGACTCCACATCGTAAAAGAATTTGTAACGCTTTGTAAAGGCACCGTTCAGGTATATGACAACGTTCCCAAAGGAAGCCTTTTTGTACTTCATTTCCCGGTGGAAAGACTGAAATATATTGTGTCTCAAACGGATGCGACTGAATATGAACAGACAGTAGATGAGGTTGAGAGTGAGAACATCGAAGAAAAAGAGGCAGCCCTCCAAAGAAATGAGACCCGGGTTTTGTTGGTGGACGATAACGATGATTTCCGTTATTTCATGAGAGATATGCTAAAAAATGATTTTTCACTGCTTGATGCTTCAAACGGAATAGAAGCATGGGGAAAAATTCTTGCTTTTTTCCCTGACATCATTATCAGCGATGTGATGATGCCTGAGATGGATGGGTACGAACTGTGTGAAAAAGTGAAAAACGACCTGCGCACATCGCATATTCCCCTTATCCTGCTTACAGCACATACCGCCCAGGAACAGGAACTTCACGGTCTTGAAACCGGAGCCGATGATTACATTACCAAACCGTTTAATTTCGATATACTGTTGCTCCGGATACATAAAATGCTGGAATTAAGATCTTATCGCCAGGAGAGATTTAAGAAACAGATGGATATTCAACCTGCGGAGATAACCATTACACCATTGGATGAGAAGTTAATTCAGAATGCCATCAAACTGGTGGAAGATCATATCTCCGACAGTGAATTCTCGGTGGAACGATTGAGCAAAGAGTTAGGGATCAGCCGGGTACATCTGTATAAAAAAATGATCTCCATAACCGGGAAAAGCCCGATTGAGTTTATCCGCATTATCAGGCTCAAGCGGGCAGCCCAGTTGTTACGTGAAAGCCAGTTGCAGATCTCCGAAATAGCGTATCAGGTAGGTTTTAACAGTCCTAAAAATTTCAGCAAATACTTTAAGGAAGAGTTTGATATTTTACCCTCACAATACCAGAACAACCCATCCTTATATCCCGGGAATAAACCCGACAACAAACCCGGGACCCCCACTGTGAACATTTAACATACTTTACGGAAACAAAACAACCCCATCGGTTAACAAAAGCAATAGCAGGCACTAACACAACGACGATGCCCTCCTTTGGATTATGATTAATTTTACAAAAAAATAATTATAATACATGGAACGCATTTTTTGTACAGCATTGGGGATACTCCTTTTACTTTCCTGCACATCTTCAGACCTTGAAAAAACAGAAAACGGAATCATTGTCCGGTTGAAACAGGAAAATAATGCCGGTGTAAGCACTATCCGGTTACAGGTGGTTAATGAGAAAATCATCCATGTTTCAGCAACGAAAGATAAGCATTTTGCTGACGAGGAAAGCCTGATCATCAAACCAGGATTAACATTGTCGGACAAGTTCATTGTGGAAGAGTCAGCGGATATGATCATTCTTTCTACCGATTCCCTGGATGTAACCATCCACAGAACGACCGGCGAAGTAGCTTTTCTGAATAAAAATGGGGAATCAATACTCCGCGAAAACAGGGGGGGCGGTAAAACGCTAACACCCATAGAAGTGGAGGGGACCAAAGGTTATACGGTGCACCAGTTGTTCGAATCGCCCGATGATGAAGCTTTCTATGGCCTGGGTCAGCATCAGGCCGATGATTTTAATTACAAAGGGAAAAATGAGTCGCTGTTTCAGTATAATACCAAAGTATCCGTCCCTTTTGTTATATCTAATAAAAATTATGGAATCGTATGGGATAATTATTCGCTGACCAAATTTGGCGATGTGCGTGATTATGCCGATCTCGATCAGTTCACACTTTACGGCAGTGACGGATCGGAAGGTGGACTCACCGCTGTATATTCGATAAAGAACGATTCTTCAAGAACAATAGTCCGCAAAGAGCATAAACTGGATTATCAGTTTATCCCTTTGCTGAAAAATTTCCCTGAGGATGTTGACCTGAATCATGCAAACGTTATCTGGAGCGGCGAGATAGAAGCCCCCGAGAGCGGATTGTACCGTTTCTTCCTCCATTATGCCGGTTATACCAGGGTATATCTCAACAATGTACCGGTGGTGGAAGAACGTTGGCGTACTGCATGGAACCCCAACAGCTATAAGTTTGAATATCACTTCCGTGAAGGTGAAAGAGTGCCTGTGCGTATAGAGTGGGAGCCCGATGGAGGGGTATCCTATATCGCACTAAAAGCATTAAGCCCCGTTTCCGATGATGTACAAAATAAACTCTCACTTTGGAGCGAGATGGGTAATGGCATCGATTACTATTTTGTAGCGGGAAACAGTATGGATGATGTCATCAGCGGCTACAGAACCCTCACCGGTAAGTCACAGATCATGCCTAAATGGGCCATGGGTTTCTGGCAAAGCCGCGAGCGCTACAAAACACAGGATGAAATAGTAGAAACCCTCGCTGAATTCAGAAAACGAGAGATACCCATCGATAACATCGTGCAGGACTGGAGCTACTGGCCGGAAACCGAATGGGGCAGCCACAAGTTCGATAAGGAACGATTCCCTGATCCAAAAGGGATGGTCGACCAAATCCACGAGATGAATGCCCGGATCATGATCTCCGTATGGCCCAAATTTTATTCCAACACCGATCACTACAAGGAGTTCGACAAAAATGGCTGGATGTATCAACAGGCGGTGAAAGACAGTATCCGTGACTGGATCGGAGAGGGGTATATCGGTTCTTTTTATGATGCATACGCCGAAGGTGCACGCGCCCTTTTCTGGAAACAACTCGATGAAAACCTCTACTCCCTTGGTGTGGATGCCTGGTGGATGGATGCCTCCGAACCCAATATTCAGGATAATACCGATATCGATTACCGGAAAAAACTGAGCGGCCCCACAGCCCTCGGCCCTTCCACAAAATACCTCAATGCCTATTCGCTGGTCAATGCTGAAGCTATTTATGAGGGACAGAGGAGTGTCAACCCCGATGAACGTGTCTTCCTGCTGACACGATCCGGTTTTACCGGTATCCAGCGCTATTCCACCGCGGTTTGGAGTGGTGATATCGGTACCCGCTGGGAAGATATGAAGGCACAGATCTCTGCCGGCCTCAACTTTGCTTTGTCAGGGATCCCCTACTGGACAATGGATATCGGCGGGTTTTGCGTGGAAAAAAGATACGAGCAGGCACAATATCACTTTCAGGCTACCGGAATTGAGAATGAGGATCTGAAAGAATGGCGTGAGTTAAACAGTCGCTGGGCACAGTTTGGAGCATTTGTGCCACTGTTCCGTTCCCACGGACAGTTTCCCTACAGAGAGATCTTTCACATCGCTCCGGAGGATCACCCTGCCTATCAATCCATGCTCTACTATAATAAACTTCGCTATCGGTTGATGCCCTATATCTACTCGATGGCGGGGATGACCTATTTCAACGACTACACCATCATGCGTGCCCTGGTGATGGATTTCGGCAAAGACCCGGAAGTAAATGATATCGGTGACCAGTATATGTTTGGAAATGCACTGATGGTTTGTCCTGTATACCAATACCAGGCGACCGACCGCGAGGTTTATTTCCCTGCCACCACCGGCTGGTATGATTTCTATACCGGAGCATTCATCGAGGGGGGGCAAAAACAACAGGTAGATGCACCCTATAGCCATATGCCCCTTTTCGTGAAAGAAGGGGCTATCATCCCGTTTGGCCCTGAAATTCAGTATACCGACGAGAAAAAACCCGATGAGATTACATTGTATCTCTTTGCCGGTAGAAACGGCGACTTCACGCTCTACGAAGATGAAGGTGTGAACTACAATTATGAAAAAGGAGCTTATGCTACCATCGGCTTCCATTACGATGAGGCATCCAAAATGCTTGCAATCGGTGAGCGACAGGGATCGTTCGATGGCATGTTGCAGCAACGTACCTTCCATATCGTCTGTGTCGATAAAAACAGACCACAGGGAGTAAACCCCGATGCAAAAGGGATTCAGGTTGTGTACAACGGTCAGGCACAAAAGATAGCTTTGAACAAATGAAAAAAGGTGTGACCATATTAATAATGTCAGGTATTGTTCTTATGGGATTCAATGCCTGCCGTACCAATGACCGGAACACCCGCCAAACCGAAAGCTTCAACAGTGGCTGGCAGTTTAATTTGGGTGATCATCCTGAAGCAAGCAACATCACTTTCGACGACAACAACTGGAAATCATTGGAGCTGCCCCACGATTGGGCTATTGAAGGCGATTTCAGTGAGGATCATCCTTCAGGTAGCGGTGGCGGTGCGCTGCCCGGAGGTGTGGGCTGGTACCGGAAAACCTTTTCGCTGGATAAATCCCATGAAGGTAAAAAGATATTCATCGATTTCGATGGGGTATATATGAATTCCGATGTATGGATCAACGGTGTTCACCTCGGTCACCGCCCCTTTGGCTATATATCGTTCCGCTATGACCTGACACCCCATCTGCAGCTTGATACGGAAAATGTGATAGCTGTGCGGGTAGATAACAGCGAACAACCCAATTCACGCTGGTATTCCGGCTGCGGTATCTACAGGAATGTATGGATGACAAG
>JADMKJ010000093.1:81335-87010 GCA_015478855.1 Proteiniphilum sp. | reverse complement strand
ATAAAAGGAGTCTGCATGCACCACGACCTGGGTTGTCTGGGGGCAGCTGTCAACACGAGAGCCATTGAACGGCAGCTCGAGATATTGAAGGAAATGGGTGTAAACGGTATCCGCACAGCCCATAATCCTCCTGCACCGGAGCTGCTTCAGCTATGCGACAGGATGGGATTCATTGTGATGAACGAGACGTTCGATATGTGGCGTAAGCGAAAAACAACGTACGATTATTCCCATTTCTTCAATGAATGGCACGAACGTGATTTGACCGATCATATTCTCCGCGATCGCAATCATCCGTCAGTGTTTATGTGGAGCATCGGGAATGAAGTATTAGAACAGTGGACCGATGCGAATGCCGATACACTTGATATCCAGCAGGCTAATCTGCTGCTCAACCTTCAACGCGACGAGACATCACTTGCCGATATAGATGGAGAGGAGATGAGTGTGAATGCCTTACTGACCCAAAAACTGGCCAATATTGTGAAGCGGCTCGATCCGACCCGACCCGTAACCGCCGGTAACAACGAAACAAACCGGGCCAATCATCTCTTTGCTTCGGGAGCACTCGACCTCATCGGATTCAATTATCACGGTGTAGATTATGCGAGTGTACCCGAAAACTTCCCCGGAAAACCATTTATAGCCACCGAGACCACCTCGGGATTGATGACCCGCGGCTATTACCGGATGCCAAGTGATTCTCTCTATATCTGGCCAGTGCGCTGGGATATCCCTTTTACCGATCCCTCCTATGCCTGCTCCTCATACGACAATTGTCACGTGCCCTGGGGAGACACCCATGAGCAGGCATGGAACGAGGTGAAAGACGCCGATTTTATCAGCGGGATGTATATCTGGACAGGATTTGACTATCTCGGAGAGCCCACCCCTTTCTGGTACCCGGCACGGAGTTCCTATTTCGGGATTGTCGACCTGGCCGGATTCCCGAAAGATATATACTATATGTATCAATCGGAATGGACCGATAAAGATGTGCTACATCTCTTTCCCCACTGGAACTGGAAGCAGGGTGAAATCGTCGATCTGTGGGCCTACTATAACAATGCCGATGAGGTGGAACTATTCCTGAATGATGTCTCGCAGGGCATCAGAAGAAAAGAAGGTGATCAGCATCACGTTTATTGGCGACTGCCTTTCGAACCTGGCAGGGTCAAAGTGATATCCAGGAAAAACGGTAAAGAGGTTTTATCGAAAGAGATACAGACAGCCGGTGAGCCGGCACGGGTTCGTTTGACACCCGACCGGCGCGTGATCAGTGCCGACGAACAAGATCTGAGTTTTGTGACCGTGGAAGTGTTGGATGCAGCGGGCACTGTTTGCCCCACTGCTGAAAACCTGATTCGTTTCAACGTGTCGGGTAATGGCACTATCGTGGGAGTAGACAATGGCAACCCAACCAGTCTGGAGCGCTTTAAGGCATCCGAACGGAAAGCATTTTATGGTAAATGTCTGGTTGTGGTGAAAGGTGAGAATAAGAGTGGCGTAATCCATCTGACGGCGGAGTCGGATGGATTGTTGAAAGAGGCGATTGAGATACAGGTAACGAAGTAGAGCCTGTAGACAACCGCACCGCAATTTAATACATATGTTTTTTAATTGATTCGCTCGATCTGATAGACAGGCGACTAATACATTGAATGTTAAACTAATAATTGTGTAGGTATGATAAACATGAATCTTAAACGAAGTATAAATAGTGGTTATTTATACTGTTTCCTAATCGGGATGTCACTGATCCTCTTGCCACCGGTGACACTCCAAGCAGAGTCTTTGCAAGTGAATACCGTCAGTGGGACCGTGGTCTCGGAAACCGATGATGAGCCACTCATCGGTGTTACGGTGTTTGTAAAAGGCACCTCCAACGGAACGGTTACCGATATCGACGGACGGTATGTGATCCAGGCCAATCAGGGGCAGACGCTTGTCTTCTCCTATGTTGGGTTTGTGACACAGGAGGTGATCATAAGTGGCAATCTGATCAATGTAAGCTTGGCGGAAGACACCGAAGTGCTTGAGGAGCTGGTGGTGATTGGCTACGGTGTGCAAGCCAAGAAGCTATCTACCGGAGCCACCGTACAGGTGAAAGGCGATGAGCTGGCCAGGATGAATACCATCAGCCCCTTGCAGGCTCTCCAGGGCAAAACGCCCGGGGTAAACATCACCTCTACCTCCGGACAACCGGGCTCCGATATGAAAGTGGTGATACGCGGTCTGGGTACCATCGGGAACTCCAGTCCGCTCTACCTGATCGACGGGATAGGGGGCGACATATCCTCGTTGAACCCCTCCGACATCGAGAGCATCGATGTACTCAAAGATGCCGCCTCGGCCGCTATCTATGGAGCACAGGCTGCCAACGGAGTGGTGCTGATCACCACCAAAAGCGGCAGGGAAGGAAAAGCAGAGGTGAATTTCGATGCTTACTACGGTGTGCAGAATGTGGCCCGCAAGGCCGATATGCTGAATGCAACCCAGTATATGACCATCATGGATGAGCAGAGCCTGAACAGCGGCAACGCAGCATACAACTGGGAGGGTTTTCAATCGATATATGATGCCAATGGCCGGGTGTATGATACCGACTGGGTGGACACGATGTTTAAAAACAATGCGGTCACCGAGAGTTATGCACTGGGTGTGACCGGCGGATCAACTGCTTCCACCTACGCCCTCTCATTGGGTTACATGAGTCAGGAGGGGGTAGTGGGAGGTGCCGATGTGTCTGCCTACGAGCGGTATAATTTCCGCATCAACTCGGAACATAAATTATTTAACGGCTTCATGAAGATCGGCGAACAGGTGAGCTTCATCTACCGCACAAACAATGGCATCAGCGTAGGCAATCAGTACAACAACTCGTTAAGAGGTGCTTTTGGTGTATCACCTTTGGCACCGGTCTATGGTGACAATAACCCCTATGATTCACCTTACAACGATACAAGCAACAGCGACTGGTATAATGGTGAAGGGAACCCCTACGGTCTTATGATGACCAACACCAACAACGAGAACAAAGCCGCAACATTTAACGGTAACATCTATGCTGAGATAGAACCGATGAAGGGGTTGAAATTTCGCACACTGTTCGGTACCGTATACAATACGAGTGAGTACCGTAGCTTCACACCGCTGTATCATTTCAGTATCTATAGCTACAACGATACCCGTACCAATGTATCACAAAATATGAATCACGGGCTTGGCATGACCTGGACAAATACCGCTACCTACGACTGGTCGGTGAACGATCATGCATTCAACGCGTTGCTTGGTATGGAAGCCTATCGCTACCAGGGTACTTATCTTGGAGCGGGCAACGGCATATTGAAAGAGGGCTTCGACACCTGGAAGTATGCCTATGTCAACAACGGAACCGCCTCTTCCAGTACCGATGGACTGAGCGCATCGGGCAGCCCGCATGATGATGCACGCAGCATCTCCTACTTCGGTCGTTTAGGATGGAACCTGAAGGAGACCTATATGGTCAATGCCACCCTGCGTGCCGACGGCTCCTCCCGCTTTGCCAAAGGCAACCGGTTCGGCTACTTCCCCTCTCTTTCTGCCGGATGGACACTCACTAATGAGGCTTTTATGGAGGATGCTCCGGCATGGATCAATTTCGTGAAGTTGCGTGCCAGCTGGGGGCAGGTGGGAAACCAGAATATTGCCAACTATCAGTATCTGGCTCCGATGAAAAACAGCAATACACACTATTTGTTTGGTAATGGTGGTTATAGCGATGCGGATGCTGCCCAGCAGCTGGCTACGAACTGGGGTGCCTATCCCAACCGCCTGGCCAACGAGAAGGTAACCTGGGAGACCTCTGAACAGTCAAACATCGGTCTGGATGCCTATCTGTTCCGTACCCGTCTGGGGGTGAATATCGATTTCTATCAGAAAGATACCAAAGACTGGCTGGTGCAGGCGCCTATTCTGGCGACCGTGGGTGCAGGTGCTCCTTTTATCAACGGAGGAAGTGTGAAGAACAGCGGTGTGGAAGTGGCATTGAACTGGAACGACCAGCTGAATAGCGACTTCAGTTATAACATCGGAATAAACGGTGCCTACAATACCAATGAAGTAGGTGAGATCCCTACCGAAGATGGGATCATCCACGGACAAACCAACCAGTTGTATGACAATACACCCGAGTTTTATCGTGCGGAGAATGGCATGCCCATCGGGTACTTCTGGGGATACAAGTCAGATGGTCTTTTTCAGAATGAACAGGAGATCACCAACTGGATCGCAGCCGGTAATGGTGTGCTACAGAATGATGTGAAACCCGGAGATGTGAGATACATAGACGTGAATCAGGATGGTGTGATCGACGATAACGACAAGGTGAATCTGGGTAATGGCATGCCCGACTTTACATACGGTTTCAACCTCGGGCTCGGATACAAAGGTTTCGACTTTTCTGTTCAGGCGAGTGGCTCTGCCGGACAGCAGATCGTGCAGTCGTACAGGAACTACACCAACAAGTATGCCAACTATACCACCGCCATCCTTGGCCGCTGGACCGGTGAAGGTACCAGCAACAGGATACCCCGTGTGACTGAACAGAACATCAACTGGCAGTTCTCCGATCTTTTCATTCAGGATGGCGATTATCTGCGCATCACCAACATCACGCTGGGTTACGACTTCTCCCGCTTTGTGAAACCAAAGTTCATCAGTCAGGCGCGCATCTATGCACAGGTACAAAATGCCTTTACCTTTACCAGGTATGAAGGGATGGACCCGGAAATCGGTTACGGTACCGATGGTTGGGTGACGGGCATCGATGTAGGTTACTACCCTCGTCCCCGAACAGTTCTTTTCGGTGTCAATCTTACATTCTAACTCACAAATGCAAAAATTATGAACAAGAAAAAATCCAATATAGTAGCAGTGGCGCTTCTTACCCTGATGATGGCGATGATCTCCTGCTCTGAAAGCTTTCTGGATGTCGAGTCCAAGACGGAGTCCACTACCGGTACTTCCTATAAGAATGAAAAAGATGTCTGGCGTGCACTGATCGGTTGTTACGACGGATGGCGTCAAACCTCTTCCGCCATGCAGATAGGCTTCTATCAGGGTGCCGAAATCATGAGCTACGAGTGTTTCGGGGGGACCGGCAATGCCGACGGACGTGGATTTCAGGCCATCGACCGTTTCGACCTCTCTCAATCGCCGGCCGACCTGAATATGTATGAGAACGACTGGAGAAACTATTACGCTGCAGTGTATCGCTGCAATGAATTGATCTCCCGTGAAGAAGAGATCAGCTGGAACGAAACAAACAGCCTGAAGGAGACCTATATGGGTGAGTGTCGTGCCATCCGCGCCCTGCTCTATTTTGATATGGTACGTCTTTGGGGTAACATCCCGCTATTCGATGAGCCGGTGAATGAAAACAGGCCACAGGCCGATCCTGCAGAGGTATTCGCGTTGATCTTTGAAGATCTGAGATATGCCATGGAAAACATCCCCGCCGATGCTTACCCTAAAGCAAACGCGGCAGCCAACGATGGTCACATAACCCGCTATGCCGCAGCTGCACTGTTTGCCCGCGCCTATCTTTATTATACGGGTTATTATGGCAGCGAACCGGCGGGTGCTACCAAAGCGGAAGCCCTGGCTGCACTTGAGGAGATCATCTCTTCGAA
>JADMKJ010000093.1:74978-81235 GCA_015478855.1 Proteiniphilum sp. | reverse complement strand
TACGGGAAGGGATGGGGTGCCCTGACAGTAAATCCCGCTTTTGTCAGTGAATTTAAAAATGGCGATACACGTCGTACTGCTTCTATCATTGACCTTGCAGGTGAAGGAGTGACCGCGTTGGACGACTTTGAAGCCAGCTACAAAGATCAACGTGAATATACCGGTTATGCTGTGAAGAAATACGCACCGCTCTGCTTCGCCGATGGCACTTCCGCCTCGAAAGAAGATGGGTCGGGCGATTTCCAAATCTCCAACCACCAGGATTATGTGATCATCCGTTATGCCGATGTGCTGCTGATGGCGGCTGAGCTGGGTAGCCCGGGTGCACAGACCTATTTCGACGCGGTACGTAAACGTGCCTACACCACCAACGGTCTGCTCTCTGCCAACTACACGGCACTGCCGGCGACAAAAGAGCATATCATGCAGGAGCGTCGCCTGGAACTGGCATTCGAGAGCATCAACTACTGGGATCTGCTCCGCCAGGGCATTGATCATGCGGCCAATAAGCTAGCCGGTAATGTATCTGTGTTTAGTGGCGGTTCTCCCGATATGGTTTCAATCAAGGCCGATCGTCTTCGTGCCACAAAAGGACTCAGTCAGATTCCCTACAATCAGATCACGCTGGCTAACGGCACCCTGGAACAAAACCCGGGATGGTAACAGCCATAATAACCAATAAAAATAATCATATGAAACTGAAATCATCTATATACCTGTTTATTGCAAGCATGGTGATCCTTTTCTCCGCTTGCACACCCGAACAATATGATCTGGGTGAAAAAGATGTCACGCCGGATGATCTGGTGGAAGGGTTGGCATATACCATTGCGCACGATGCCGATAATCCCAATATTGTGTATCTGGAAAGTAAAATGGGCGATAGCTATACCGCTCTCTGGGAGCATCCCCAGGGACGGAGCCAGGCAAAGAAAGTAACGTTGCAGATGCCCTTCGACGGGGTCTATGCCGTCCGATTTGGTGTGCAGACCCGCGGTGGTGTCGTGTATGGTGAGCCTGCCACCTTTACCATTCAGGATTTCTATGCCGGCTTCGTCACCAACGAGCTCTGGACATTATTGACCGGTGGTGTGGGTGCTTCCAAGACATGGATCCCCGACAATGGACAGTATGGCCTGGCTCCCGGTGAACTCGCTTATGCCGATCCGAGCGGAACAGTGGAATGGAATAACTGGTCTGCCAACTGGGAACCGGCTGCCGGATTTTCGATGGCTGCAGGAGATAATCCCATCTGGGAAAGCAGCATCACCTTCAACCTGATCAACGGGGCCAATGTGCAGGTGGACGACCGTTCTACCGGCGGGGTAGGTGAGAAGAATGGCTCTTTTATGCTGAATACCGATGCACATACCATCACCTTTACCGACGTAGATCTGTTACATACTGCCGGATGGAGCAACATGACCAGCAACTGGAAAAAAGATCTGAAGATCCTGACGATGACGGAGAACCAATTGAGAATAGGGATCCTGCGTGAAAAAGATACCTCCGGCGAAGATCCCTGGTGGATCGTATGGAACTTTGTGAACAAGGAATATGCGGATAGCTATGAAGCACCGGCACAAGAGGTGTTTCCCACACTGCCCGACGACTGGAGAGACTATGTAGAGCCCAAGACCAATCTGGTGACTACCTACAAGCTCTCCGACGACACACCTTTCGACTGGTGCAACCTCGACGGATCACTGAAAGGCATTGCAAATATCTCTGCCCGCAGCGGCGTGGAGGAGGTGACGCTGGTGTTCAATAGCGGCACAGGCGATTACACCCTTACAGATATTGCCGGTGTGGAATATAAAGGGAAGTACAGCCTGAGCGATGATGGCATCTACACCTTTAGTGAAGCACTTCCTGAGATACTGCTCTCAACCGATGGAAGAGCACTCTTCAAAAGCAACGCCGACCGCTCATTGCGGATCATGTCGTATGAGACCAGCGATTTTACCGGCGGACTGACCGATCTCTGGCTTGCAAGTAAGGAACTCGATGACCAGGGAAACCTCTATCAGTACATGGGATATCATTTTGTTGCGCAGACTGCCGGTGCAGTGAAATCGTACAAGGGGCAGCTGAGCTTCTTCGATACCGGCTGGGTGTTCCTGACATCGGAGGTGGTCTTCATTTCCGGTGACGGTGATTATACCTTCGAGATCACTGGCAGCAGCGATATACCCTACGGCCTCTATCTGGATATCCAAAAGATACTGAAAGAGAATCCCAACATGGATGTCGCAATCAAGGATATCAAGGTAGACGGCACCTCCATTCCGTTCGATGATACGGTGATTGACCGTGGAATTGGCGATGATGAGACCTCCGCCCGCCGCTATATCCTCAATCCCTGGGGCGCTACTGCCGCTGATACTCCCTACTATCTCTTTCAATCAGGCATCTCGGTGACGATTACGGTTAAGATGGATAATGGCACTCCTTTTATTGTAGAAGAAGTGTGATTAGACCGCCCTTGAAGATAATTTTTAATTGCATAAATAGAATAATCGTATGAAAATAAGATATATATCAACCATTCTTTTGCTGGCAGCCGGTCTGTTTGCCACTTCATGTGATGTGGAAGAGGATTATCCCGTGAGAACAGGCGAGATCATTTCCGAGATCACCACAGGAGCTGCCAGTGTGACCGCAGTCGCTGCGGAGGTGACCGGTACCGTAAAAGATCTTTCACTGGTTTCATCCGCTTCTTACGAAGTGGGTGCCTACTATGGAACCGATGCTGATCCCATCACTGCAGGCAGCAAGAAAAGCGGCAGTGTGGATGAAAATGGAAATGTGGTTACTGCGATCACAGGACTTTCAACAGGGACAACCTATTATTATGCCACCTATGTGACGCTGCAGGACAAAGTAACCAAATTTGGCGACATCAAATCGTTCGTGGCTACCAATGCAGTGGTGGTCACAAACGATGCGGCTGAAATCACGAGCAGCAAAGCTACCTTCACGGCCGATATCACCGGCACCGATGGTCTCGGTTCGTTTGAAACGGGTGTGAAACTCTCATTGTCTGCCGACGATATCACCTCCGGTATTACCCGTGAGTTGACTGAGGTGGGGGGGTTGTTGCCGGGGATGACCTACTATTATGCAGCATTTGCCAGAATAGGGGATGGGTTTGTCTATGGTGAAACCAAGTCAGTGACTACACCCACGCAGCAGATGGAGTATGTGGATCTGGGACTGAGTGTCATGTGGGCCAAAAATAATATCGGAGCCGACAGTGAATCAGAAACCGGTACCTTGTTCGGTTATGGGGACCAGACTGCCATGATCACCTCAACCAGGTTGGAAGACTATCTCAACATTGATATTGCAGGGAGTAATGACGATCTCATTTTCAATCTTGATCTGGATGGCGATTCACCCATGAAAAGCCTCACACCTACCCATGCCCAGATTACGGAGCTGGTGAATAATACCACCCAGCAATGGACCACCGTCGACGGTGTGGAGGGTGTCCAGTTTACGGCACTGAACGGCAATAGCATTTTCCTTCCGGTAACTGGTTATCGGCAAGGTGAAACAACCGTTGCCGATGGTGCAGGCTATTACTGGAGTGGCAATGTGAGCACTGTGCACAGTGACTATGCCAATACCCTTACATTCAGTGATGCATCTGCCAAGTCAGGCTTTTCTAAGCGCAGTCTCGGTCTGGCGCTCCGTTCAGTGCGTGCCTATGCCGAGGTGACTCCGGAATCGGGTAACCTTGTCTTCGGCGACCTGGAGAATAATGGGCGACTGCGCATCGAGATCTACAATGAATTTGGTGAAACCGCAGCCGCTCCGCCCATCGATCCTGCGTCCATCAAGTTCGCGAAGAACATGGTTGTTTCGTTCACCCTTAGCGGCATCACCGACAATCTGAAGAGTGATGCGGCAGGCTCCTACGTGGCGGGGCTCGAGTACTCCGACCCGAGCTGGGGCGTGAGCTACTGGTCCGATCTCAACATGGGTAAATATGAAGCGATGGTCACCGGCGACGGCACCTACACCGTATGGATGGAAGTGACATCACAGGCCAATGGCGCCATCGTATTCTGTGTGGATATCGCCGGTCTGTGGAATGATATCGCCGACTGGTCGAAGGTGGGTGTTGCAGTCAACTCCATCAAACTCGATGCCGATGTGGAGCAGGCCGTGAATCAATCCATTGTAAGCTTTGGCAACAAGGATGGAAACGACGTCGATGGCCGTATTGAGATTTACAATGAGTACAGCAGCTCCGGTGCTGCCTCTCCCGGTGCCTACAACGAAAGTCTGAAGTTCAACGGCATGATGCTGGTTGACTTTACCATTAGTGGGATTGATGGAAATATTGTGGAGGGTGCATCGGCCAATTATCGGACCGAGTTGAGCTATGCCGACGCCGACTGGGATCCCGGTTATTGGGGTGGAGCCAGCTATGGCGGTACCACCGTCACCGGCGATGGTACCTATCAGGTTTATACTTACCTCAATGGGGACTGCGAAGGTGCCATCGTATGGGCAATCGAGCTTTACGACCTCTGGGTGCAGCTGGTTGACCCCACCAAGGTGAGTGTAACCATCAACAAGGTGATTACTCCCGGCAAGTATTGATTTCTAAAACCAGTGACAATTCAGTATGATCGTATGAAAAATCTTATAGTGAAAATGAGTGTTTCCCTGCTACTGGCACTTTTTGTTTTCATGGTAGCCTGTTCCGGTGAAGATGAGCCGGTCACACCGGAAATCATACCGGCCAAATCGGAAATGATTTTTTCAAAAACGGGTGGAAGCGAGATACTGTCTGTCAAATCGAATGTAGCATTAGAGGTTAAAAGCAATGAGGAGAGCTGGTGCCGTGTGGCACCAGCATCCTCTTCTTCTGATGCCGTATACAGATACAACGTGACGGTGGATGCCAATTCCAATACCAGCGACCGTTCCACAACGCTGACTGTGAAAGGGGGTAACGTCAACCAAACGGTAGCTATCATTCAAACCGCTGCTGATGGTTTGGTGGTTACGCCAACAGCATTCACCGATATTAGCAGTGAAAGCACCCGGATTGAAGTCGATATGACAACAAATGGAGTGGTGACCATTACCTGCAATGATGACTGGATCACCGAAGAAACCGCTCGCACTGCCATGATGGAGCAGACCAGGACTTTTATCGTGTCAGCCAATTATGGCGATCGGCGCACCGGAACAATCACCTTCACATTAGGTGACCTTACGGAAACCGTCACCGTTACCCAGCTGGCAGGCAGCATGCCAAATGAAGGGATGGAAAGTGATGCCCTTGTATTGGCGGCCAAAATGTATGCAGGCTGGAATATTGGGAATACGCTCGAAGCCATCGGTGGGGAGACAGCCTGGGGGAACCCCAGGATTAACGACGCATATATTCAGCAAATCAAACAGCTTGGTTTCAATGCCATCCGCATTCCCTGTTCGTGGGATCAGTACATCGAAGACAGAGAGACCCATCAAATTAGTGAGAGCTGGCTGAATCGTGTCAATGAGGTGGTGGGCTACTGTGTGGCCAACGACATGTATGCCATCGTCAACATCCATTGGGATGGGGGATGGCTGGAAAATAACTGTACGCCCGACAAGCAGGAGGAGAACAACCGAAAACAGCATGCCTTGTGGACGCAGATCGCCAACAGACTGAATCATTACGACGAGCACCTGCTCTTTGCCGGTACCAACGAACCCAATGTGAGGCTTACAGATGAAGATAAAGTATTAGGTTTGAAGGAAACCGAGAAGATGGCAGTGTTGAAAAGCTACCTTCAGACATTCGTCGATGCGGTGCGGGCCACCGGTGAAAACAATGCTGTCCGCAACCTGATTGTACAAGGACCCAATACCGATATCGAGGCGACCCACATGTTGTTTGGCGGTATGCCCATCGATGTGGTCCCCAACCGGTTGATGGCAGAGATCCATTACTACAATCCCTGGCCATTCTGCGGCATGGACAAGGATGAAACCTGGGGCAGGATGGCCTACTACTGGGGTCCCTTTGTAGTGAGCGGATCTGATCGGAACGCTACCTCGGGTGATGAGACTGAAATGAAGTCACTGTTCGGCAAGATGAAGACCATGTTCGTGGATAAAGGGATCCCGGTGATCCTGGGTGAGTATGGTGCCATCACCATCCGCACCGGTCTGGGAGCAAACCAGGAAGCACACGACAATTCACGCAACCTATACGACGAAACAGTGACCCGCGAAGCCAAGAATCACGG
>JADMKJ010000093.1:38458-74878 GCA_015478855.1 Proteiniphilum sp. | reverse complement strand
GGGTTGTTCTATGTGATCTGCACCAATGTGAGCGGAGGAGGAAATTTTTACTGTACGGCCACAGATCCGTCCGGACCCTGGAGTGAACCCATATGGGTCGATATCAACAGCATTGATCCCGATATTTTCTGGGACGACGACGGAAGCACCTATTTTGTCACGCAGGGAGATGAAGGCATACGTGTTACCGAAATCGATCTGAAAACCGGTAAGACAGTGGCTCCCGAGCGTCTTGTCTGGGGAGGTATCGGCGGACGCTTCCCGGAAGCTCCCCACATATACAAGAAAGATGGTTATTATTATCTGATGTTGGGTGAGGGAGGAACCGAATACATGCACAGTGTCACCATCGGCAGGAGCAGGAATCTGTATGGACCGTATGAGTCCTGTCCGCTCAATCCGATACTTACCCACGCCAACCGTCTGGGGCAGGCCAACCGGATTCAGGGGGTGGGACATGGCGATCTTGTGCAGGCACAGGATGGCTCCTGGTGGATGGTGTTTCTCGGCTTTAGAGTCACACACCAGTGGGCTTATTATCATGTGCTCGGACGGGAGACCTTCCTGGCACCTGTCGACTGGCCTGCAGGCGGGTGGCCCCAGGTGAACGGCAATGGCACCGTCTCACTGGAAATGAACGTTCCCACACTGCCGTTTCAGCCGCTCGGGGTGGCTCCCGCAAGGGCTGATTTCAACGGAGAGAAGCTGGATTACGACTGGCAATATCTACGCAATCCCATCCGTGAGAACTATTCCCTGACAGAGAAAAAAGGATTTTTGCGGATCACCGCATCTCCCTACACACTGAACGATGCTGATGCTGTCTCCATGGTCTGCAGAAGACAGACAGAGCATATTTTTATAGCAGCCACAGCGCTGGAGTTCAACTCATTGAAAGAGAATGAAGAAGCCGGGATGACATTGATCCAGAACAACACCCACCATTACGACCTGCTGTACAGGACGTCGGGTGATAAGCGGATGGTGCAGTTACGTATCCGGGTAGGTTCACTTTCATACATCGCTGCCGAAAAAGAGGTGGAGGGGAATAGGGTATTACTCAAAATTGAAGGTTCTCCCGATCAATATTCATTCTATCTTGCTGATCCGCAAAAAAAGGAATACCTTGAATTAGGTAAACAGGATACACGTTACCTTAGTACTGAGGTTGCAGGAGGATTCACCGGAGTAATGATCGGACTGTATGCTTCATCCAATGGCATAGAGAGCAGTGCCAAAGCCTATTTCGACTGGTTTGATTATCATTGTCAGGAATAAGATATATGTAGAACAGAGACCAATTGACCTGTTCAAAAAAAGGATGCAGCCCGCCCGGGTTGCATCCTTTTTTAAACTACTATAAAAACGATATCAGTTATTCAGCTACTTTCGGCATCATAACGATTGTTTTCCTGTTGCCCTGATTCAATAGTTTCCTGGCGAACTCCTGCACATCTTTGGATGTGAGTGCATTGACTGTATCAATATACCCGGTATGCATATCGTCACCATAGAAATAGATCTCGTCGAGAATATTCATCCAGTATCTGTTTTCTCTCAGATTTTCGGTATAACTCTTGTTCATATATTCTTTTACCTTGGAGAAATCGGCTTCACGGGGTCCATTGGCGGCAATGTCCTTCAACACGTCGAGGATAATCTGGTTGAGGTGTGTCATCTTTTCAGGATCAGTGTCAAACATGATCTGAAGGATGGTCTGACCTTCCGGATAACGGGAGATTGCACCGGCTGAAGAAACACCATAAGTGCCACCTTCATCTTCACGTACTTTCTCGGTGTATACGATATCCAGTATCTGATCGAACATGCTCATGAGGATCTGATTTTTCATATCACGTTCAAGCGTGCCGGTGTAGGTATTGAAGACAGATGCTTTGGGGTTTTGCATCTCACGGCGGAAAATATTCTCCGTCTCACCCTCAATGATATCCATCGGCACCTTTATGAATTCACCTTTCACGCTTTCACCCGGCAGTGAGGCCAGATACTGCTCAACCAGGGGGCGTACTTTTGATTCATCGATATTACCCACGAAGGTGAACACAAAGCTGCCGGGGTTCAGAAACTGCTGATTGAACATCTCCATGATACGGTCGTAGTTGACATCCTTCAGGTTGTCCAGTTTGATTCTGTTGGTGAGCGGGTTATCACCGTAGATCGCTCTGGTGATGGAGTCGCTGAAAGCCACCATCGGTTCTGCTTCCTGATTTTTGAGCTGTGTTTCCATGCGCTGGATATATGATTTGAATGCATCTGCATCTTTGCGGGGAGCAGTGAAGTAGAGATATACCAGCTGTAGCATGGTCTCGAAATCCTTGATGGTGGAGGAGCCGTTGAAATCCTGTGTGGTCATGCCGATGCTTGGCCTTACAGAAGCTGTTTTGCCGGCCAGCACTTTAGGCAGGTCGCTGGCACTGAAATTGCCAACACCGCCCAGTGTCATTACTGAACTCATCATTCTGCTGTTGATGGGATCCTGCACGGCATATTGTGAATAACCTCCCACGCTTGTTGCGGTCATCATGATCTCATCATCCTTGAAGTCGGTATTTTTCAGGATTACTTTCAAGCCGTTCTGAAGGGTCCACACCGTGGCATCCATCGCTTCATTCTTCTCCTCCTTCACTATCTTGCCGGGAGCAGGAGGTACAGCGACAAGTGGTTCGTCGATAACCTGTTCGGCATAAGGCTCAATGGTCTCTGCTTTCACTGAACTCAAGACACCCAGCAGCTCCTCATCGGATGGATAAACCAGTTCTTCCTTTTCGGGTCCTGTGATGGCAATCACAATATTCTCATCACCGATAAGCTGTTTGAGGGTTTGGTTGATAGCCTCCACCGGAATGTTGGGGGCCACAGTCTGCATGAACTGATGCTCGAACTCAATTCCGGGGAAGGGTTCACCATCGGTGAATGCACGTACATACTCCTGAGAGTAGGATGCGTTCCTCTGTTTGTCGCGGTTATTGTACAAATCCTCCAGGCTCTTGAGGATATTGGTGCGGGCTACTTCATACTCTGAAGCGCTGAAGCCGTATTGTTTCGCACGTTCTGTCTCACGAACCATGGCAGCGAGCGCTTTGTCAATTTTATCCTCCGCGCTCTGTGCAACGACAGTCCAGGCATCTTTCGTCTTTGCAACAAAAAAATCATCGTCGTACGCATTGGCAGCAGTGAAAGGAGCGTCGGGCTTCTGTGTGATTTCCGCAAAACGCTGGTTCATCATCGCTGAGGCTGCACTCAGAATGTAGTTTGTCAGATAACCCATCTGTGTGTTCTTCAGCTCATTGGGTAGCGGGTCATGCTTGTAGAACAGCATCAGCTGTGTAGCCCTTGCTTCCTTATCGGTAGCGATGGCAACCAGCGGTTCTTTGTTATCGGGTACGGGATAATATTCACGTTCTGCCCTCTCAGCATCGAGGGTGATGGGTGAGAAGAGCGCTTTCACGTTCTGCTCCATCTCATCCACGTTCACATCACCTACAATGATGATACCCTGCAGATCGGGACGGTACCATTTATGGTAATAGGCTCTGATCTCCTCGGGCTTGAAATGAT
The DNA here is from genome assembly GCA_015478855.1 of Proteiniphilum sp. Classification (GTDB taxonomy): domain Bacteria; phylum Bacteroidota; class Bacteroidia; order Bacteroidales; family Dysgonomonadaceae; genus Proteiniphilum. The sequence goes on along the minus strand of JADMKJ010000093.1, from coordinate 71,299 downwards.
TGATCACATCGATGCTGCCGATAGGCATACGTTTTGCATACTTGCTGTCGGGATACATCTTAGGTAGCAACTGGTCCCACAGACGCTGCTGTGCACCACCACGGGTACGCCACTCTTCGCGTATCACACCACGTTCATTTTCCAGCTCTTCCTCTTCCAGGGCGATGGCATTGGACCAGTCGTGCAGTACCAGCAGGGCTGAATCCATCAGGTTGCTGTTAGTGGTTGGAATATTGTTCATGTAGTAGACCGTCTCATCAAACGAGGTGTAGGCGTTGATGTTGGTGCCGAACTTGATTCCATTGTCCTGCAGGTAGTTGAGCATGTCCTTTCCGGGGAAGTTCTTTGTTCCGTTGAAAGCCATATGTTCCAGGAAGTGAGCCAATCCGGCCTGACTGTCTTCTTCCTGCATCGAGCCCACCTTCTGAGCGATGTAAAAATCGGCTCTGTTTTCGGGAAGAGTGTTGTGACGGATGTAATAAGTGAGTCCATTCTCCAGTTTACCTGTCCTCACGTTTGGATCGACAGGTAGAGGAGGGTTCTGTTGTGCCATTGCAACAACTGTTGCTACAAGGAACAGTAATGTTAAAATCTTTCTCATGACATTTTTTTTAAATAGTTTTAAAATAAAGTTTAATTACGACGCACGATTCATTTTTCTCTGTTGAACCCGGAAAGTGATCAACCCGAAGGTTTCTTTAGATCCTGTCCAGTACGATCTTTATCAGATCTTCTGTAGAGCCTTTGTAATTTGCATTCGATTCCAGCGCAACACGATTGGCAATGATGGCACAGACAGTCATGGCTTTATGTCCCATCATCCTGCCCAATCCTGCTATTGCCGAGCTTTCCATTTCGTAGTTGGTAATGGAGTACTCCCCAAAGCGGAACGACTCAATCCTGGCGTTAAGATCAGGATCAGCGAGACCCAGGCGTACATGTCTTCCCTGAGGTCCGTAAAAGCCAATAGCCGAGATGGTGACACCCCTGATCATATCGTAACCTATACGGTCGACCAGTTCCTCATCTGCACTTACGACATAAGGTGAGCAGTGAAAGGGTGACCAGTTTACATGTTTCTGGAAAGCATCTTCAAAATCTTCTTCACAGACACTTCTGGAGTTGGCGTAGTAATGGATCAGTCCATCAAAGCCGATAGATTTCTCAGAAACTACGTAAGATCCAACGGGACAGTGTGTCTGCATCCCTCCCGAGGTACCTACGCGGATCATGGTCAGCTGCCTGAAACTCTCTTTCACCATGCGTGTGGTGAAGTCAATATTGGCCAAAGCATCCAGCTCTGTGAGCACAATGTCGATGTTGTCAGTACCTATACCATGCGAGAGCGCAGTGATGCGTTTTCCTTGATACATTCCCGTAACTGTATGGAACTCGCGGCTGGTCACATCACATTCGATGGAATCAAAATAACCGGCTGTCATTGTCACACGATCAGGATCGCCCATCATCACAATCTTGTCGGAAAGTTGTTCAGGCGTTATATGCAAGTGAAACGCACTTCCATCGGAATTGATGATCAATTCCGATTCAGGTATAATTCTCATAATTGATTAAATTTCAATGATAAAGGCTATCACTACTTTTTATTGTCTCCGCTGCTTTGTGGCTTGGCAATGGAGTCCCGCATTTCGGTGTCAGCCTGGATGTTCTCCATCCGGTAATAGTCCATGATACCCAGGTTCCCGTTGCGGAACGCTTCGGCCATGGCTGCCGGCACCTCGGCCTCGGCCTCGATCACCTTCGCCCTGGCTTCCTGCGCCTTGGCTTTCATCTCCTGTTCAAGTGCTATGGCCATGGCACGTCGTTCTTCAGCACGTGCCTGGGCAATGTTCTTGTCAGCCTGTGCCTGATCCATTTGCAGCACTGCACCTATGTTCTTGCCTATGTCGATATCAGCGATATCAATGGAGAGGATCTCAAATGCTGTGCCGGCGTCCAGACCTTTCTTCAATACAAGCTTTGAGATGGAGTCAGGGTTCTCAAGCACCGACTTGTGCGAAGAGGCAGAACCGATGGAGGAGACGATCCCTTCACCTACACGGGCGAGGATGGTCTCTTCACCGGCACCACCCACCAGCTGCTTGATGTTGGCACGCACGGTTACACGGGCTTTGGCGATCAGCTGTATCCCATCGATGGCTACGGCAGTCACAGGAGGCGTGTCAATCACTTTTGGGTTCACTGACATCTGCACGGCCTGTAACACGTCACGGCCTGCCAGGTCAATGGCTGTTGCCATCTGAAATGAGAGATCGATATTCGCTTTTGAAGCGGAAACCAATGCGTGTACTACTTTCTCCACATGTCCTCCGGCAAGGTAGTGGGCTTCCAGATCATCCCTGGTGACTTTTTTTAGTCCCGCCTTGTGGGCTTCGATCATGGCATAAACAATTGTGTGCGGCGGCACACGACGCAGACGCATCAGGAACAACTGCACCAGTGAGATTCGTACGCCTGCGGATAACGCATTGATCCACAGGAAAAATGGCACGTAATGGAAGAAGATCATCAAAAAAATGATGATTACGGCAATTGTAATAATTAAAGGAAATGATAAATCCATAATGATTTGTTTTTGGTGTTATATATAGTATTTATATTTTCTGTTTCAATGAGCAAATAGATCCACCAAAGGGATCTTTTGCGAATCGAAAAATGGTAAATGCTGATTTATTTTCTTTTTACCAGCACATTGTATGTCTCTATTCTCACTATCTCAATCTCTGTCTCCTCCTCGATGAACTCACCATCAACTGATTTGCCCTCAGCCTCAATATCGTTTACCAACACTTTGCCAATGGGATTCAGTCGTGAAAGGGCTATGCCGGTATCCCCCACGGCCATTTTCTGAAGATTGGTGTTATCCACCTTACTGTCGATGTTGGTCTCCAGGGATATTCGTCGCAACGCTTTCGACTTTATAAGCCAGTAGAAAGTACCTCCCATGGCTACGGCTGACGCTGCCAGTGTAATATTACCGCCTGCATTCCCAAGGAAGAGGTATGCGTAGACGATGCCTCCCACGAGAAATATAACTCCTGCAATACCTGCAATGCTTATGCCGGGAAGCAGGAAGATCTCTGCAAGCATGAAAAGTATGCCCAGGAGCATCACGGCTGCTACAATAATTACGTCGAGTGTCATATAGGGTATATTAAGTTAAAAAATGGTCTCTGCCTCTTCGTTTCTTGCCTGCAGCTTCAATCGTTCTATCTCCCGGAACAGCGTTTCCGTCTCTTTCTCCAGGGTAAGTATTTCGCTGGCAATCGTATTGTTTGCCGAACTGCTCCCTGCGTACTGCTCTCTTTTTTCTGACAACTCCTTATTCAGTTCTCTGAATTGAGTTTCCAGGCCCAGTGCCTGTGAGAAGAGTGAGCGGGCACGGTCATTTTTAAAATCGGAAAGATGATGGTATGTCGCCCTGTCGTTGATGACAAACAGAAAATCTCCCGCAGCTGCCTCATGTGAAATATTTTGTTGTTGCGCTGCCGCACGAAGAGGAGCGTAGTCGTTGCCTGCTTTCCATGTCTCAGTTATGGAAGCTATACGGGCACGACTGTTCAGATAGAGAGGGTCGTCACTGTCCACCAGGATCACCTGTGCGTTGGGGATAAAGGTATATACACAAACAGAATCAGCATGCTGATAACGGTCCGACGCAAACCAGCCGATACCCTTTTCTTCATCTATGGCCATCATGTAGTCGTTGAAGGGTGAGTTGAAAGGCATATTCAGCTGATTGGGCGTGAGATATGAGTCGGTTGCCAGATTATAACGCGTTACGTACAGGTCATAACCACCCAGTGACTGATGCCCCGTGGAGGCAAAATAGAGGGTCAACCCGTCACTCAGTACAAAAGGAAAGGCCTGATCGCCATCCATATTGACAGATTCAGGGAGTTTCTTCTCATTGCCGAAGCTGTCGAGCAGCTTGTCCATCGTAAAAAGATCAAAGCCTGTGTCTGAATCACCTTGTGAGTAGTAGATTTTGTCTTGTCGTTCGTTCATGAACAGCGTTTTATCCGATACGGTCATGTGCCGGAAAAATTCATTTGCCGGCATGAGTGAACCGGATGAGAGACTCAGCTTATAAGCTGTCAGAAAACCTGTCTTAGGCAGTACCAGACTGTCAATAATTTGAATATCTTCGGTACGGTTGGTTGCTCTTCTCAATCTCTCTGCCTCTTCACGCTTCACTGCCAGTTTCTCCAGTGCCTCCTCATTTCTGCGGTTCGCACGCTGATATTTTTCGAATTCTTCTTCCGCCGCTTCAAAACGATACATCAAAGTGTAGAGTTCACCAAGGTAGATAAATGATTCAGGGATCTTCTTCTGTGATGCGAATGCAAGATATTTCCCGGCCTCCATGAGCCGGCCTGTTTTTAACAAACTCACACCTACCCACTGGTTCAATGCAGCATTGTCAGGATCATTGAGATATTCCTGCTGAAAAACAGGTAATGCTTCGGCATATCGTCCTTCCAGATACCAGCTCCTGGCATCCTCCATGCTCTGTCCGTGCAGAAGAAATGCTGACACGCATAACAAAAGTGTGGAAATGATATGTTTTATCTTCATTGAAAAATAGTTTCTGAATTCAAAGATAAGAAAAATACAAATAGAACAATTATATCGTCCCGTTTATCTTAATCCTCATACATTTATTCATGTTGGTGCGGGAGTGGGGGTAACGACGGTGTGTGAATGGCAACCTTCCTGTTCATGATGCTGAAATCCCACCTGTAGATCCTGCCAAGCAGCGTGATTGCGACAACCGCATAGATAATCATCCAGATCAACTCCATCTCCGGGTTGATCTCTTTCACTTCAAAGAGTGCATCTGTCTGCAGTGAGGAGAAGGAGTGAGTCGTAAACAGTGCAAAGAAGGCATTGTTGATAAAATGTATTCCCAGAGCCAGCTCAATGCCGTCATCAAGGATCGATACCACCCCCAGGATGACACCCATAAGCACATATTGAGGCATGCTGATCCAGAAACCGAACTCCTTCACTTCGGGATTGGCTGCATGCATCAGGCCGAAGGCCAGTGAGATGATGATCAGCGTCCACCAGCGGCTTCTGGTGGCAGCGGCGATACCCTGCGAGAGATAACCCCTGAAGAAGATCTCTTCAAACGAGGTCTGAAAGGGCAGGATAAGAAGTGTGATAAGCAGAAGAATCAGGAACCTCCCCGGTTGAAGCTGCAACTGGTAATTCTCAGGCGAGGTGAACAGTCCGATCACAAGCGTGATTAACATCATCGCTCCCCATACCAGCATGCCCATCCCTATCCTGTTGCGACGCAGCTGACCACCGCCATTGATGGTTTCACTGAGGGTGCGTTTGTGTAGAGGACGGACAAGCCATTTAAACGCGAAGAACATAGCCACGAACCCCAGCAGCAGCAACAGATATCCCAGATTATGGGGGATGCCGTAATGACTCAGATCCATGATATTCTCAGGCAGTGAGTCCATGGCACCGCCGCCAACGATTTTTACGACTATCACCATGATTAGCGGAATGGATCCGATGGTAGAAGCCCCTAAAAAGAGGATAAGTGTCATTGCCAGGTATCTCCAGAAGCTGTTTTGTCTGTCTAAGGCACGTTCTAAATGTTTCATGATCGTTTGTTTTTATTGGTGTGTGCTACAGTTGTTTCTCTTCATCCACCCACTCAAGGATATCGCCGGGCTGACAGTTCAGCTCCCTGCAAATGATCTCAAGCGTGCTGAAGCGGATGGCTTTGGCTTTTCCTGTTTTCAGTATGGAGAGGTTGGCAGGGGTGATACCCACTCTTTCAGAAAGCTCGTTAAGCGTCATCTTCTTCTTCGCCATCTCCACATCCAGGTTTACGATGATTGGCATACAGGTTTTTCCTTTCAGTTAAATAGTTAAATCCGACTCCTCCTTCAACTCTACGGAACGTTTCAGTATATTGGCTATCAGCAACGCTATCAGGCCCATGAACAGCCATTCGGCACCTGATAAATAGATTGAGAGGGTGTAATGGGCTATATCAATCAGCGACCTTTCATAACAATAGATGGTGATGTCGAAAATGAGTTGCAATCCATAAATGATCAACAGCAGACTTCCCAGTATTTTCAATCGTCTCACATTCGTATGATTGAAGATACGATCCTTGTAGAAAGCACCGATGATCTTGTAAAAATATATAGGCACCGCAATAAATAAAAACAAAAGCAGAAATACGATGATGAAGATGGTTGCCCTGTACTTCAATACCTGCCTGAGCTCTTTGTTGTCTTCAAAATGGTATTTCACATCCACAATCTGAAATTTCGCTGGCATATAGCGGTTGTTTCTCAGATTCAACAGGGAATCGGAATAGTAATACTCAATATTCTCCGAATTCAGCAACAGGGAAAATGATTCATCCGGCATCCTGCCCTCTTTTCCCTCCGTAGAAGCCCGGTAACCTTCTGCAAAACTGTTCATGTGCGCATCCCAGTGATTGATAAAATCAATGCTTATCAGATAGATGTAGGCAATCCCCGCCAGTACCGACAGCAGCGCAATGGATCTTTTTTTTCTGTTCCTGTTTTCCATAACTGAGACAATTTGGATAATCGATGGTGCAAATATAGTGATTTATTTTATCTAACAATAAAAATATATCGAAAAACAATAAATATTATCCATATTACAATATTTAATGTGAGAGCTGACAAAGGGAGAAGCTACAAATAATTTGGTCTGTTACCCCCCGAATCTTCTCTTTTTTCACTATCTTTGAACCCTCAAAATTTCCATTCTATGCACGATAAAATTATTATTCTTGATTTTGGTTCACAGACAACACAGCTTATTGGCAGACGTGTAAGAGAACTGAACACCTACTGCGAGATCGTACCCTATAATAAGTTCCCTTTCGGCGACAGGTCGGTGAAAGGAGTCATTCTTTCCGGAAGCCCCTTTTCGGTGAATGACGACAATGCGTTTAAAACGGATCTGACCCGTATCAAAGGGATGTTCCCCGTCCTGGGTATCTGTTACGGAGCGCAGCTGATGGCACTCACCTCGGGTGGTGAGGTGGGGAAAAACGGTTCCCGTGAATATGGACGTGCTCACCTGAGTGTGAAAGAAATGAACGATCCATTACTGGGAAACATCCCCCAAAACAGTCAGGTATGGATGTCACACGGCGACACCATTGTGAGTGTACCTGAGAATTTCAGCGTGATCGCCTCCACCGAAGATGTGGCATTGGCTGCCTACAGGATTGAGGGTGAACAGACCTGGGGGGTGCAGTTTCATCCCGAAGTGTTCCATACAGCCGGGGGGACGAAGATCCTCGATAATTTTCTCTCCATCTGCGGGATGAAAAAGGACTGGACGCCTGCATCCTTCATCGAGACTACCGTTGCGGAGCTGAAGGAAGTGCTGGGAGACGACAAGGTGATCCTGGCCCTCTCGGGAGGTGTGGACTCTTCTGTGACGGCTGTACTGCTTAACAGGGCAATCGGCAGGAACCTCACCTGCATCTTTGTGGATCATGGATTGTTGCGTAAGCATGAGTTCGAAACTGTGCTGAAAAATTATGAGCATCTGGGACTCAACGTTATCGGTGTGGATGCAAAGCAACATTTCTATCAGGAGCTGGAGGGAGTGACTGATCCGGAGCGTAAAAGGAAGATTATTGGAAAAGGGTTTATCGATATATTCGACCAGGAAGCACATAAGCTGAAGGATATAAAGTGGTTGGCGCAGGGAACCATCTACCCCGACATCATTGAGTCGCTTTCCATCACGGGTGTGACCATCAAGAGTCACCACAACGTGGGCGGGCTGCCTGAGAAGATGCACCTGAGCCTGTGTGAGCCGCTCAGGCTTCTGTTTAAGGATGAGGTGCGCAGGATAGGTCTCGAGCTGGGCATGCAGCCCCATCTAATTCATCGTCATCCGTTTCCCGGCCCCGGGCTGGGAATACGTATACTGGGAGAGATCACGCCGGAGAAGGTGCGTATTGCACAGGACGCGGATGATATCTTCATCACCAACCTGCGTAGTGCCGGTCTTTATGACAAGGTGTGGCAGGCGGGTGCCATCCTGTTGCCGGTACAGTCGGTGGGAGTGATGGGTGATGAACGCACCTACGAGAACACGATCGCACTGCGTGCAGTCACCTCCACCGACGCGATGACAGCTGACTGGGCCCATCTGCCCTATGAGTTCCTGGCGAAGGTCTCGAATGAGATCATCAACAAAGTGGCCGGTGTCAACCGTGTAGTGTACGATATCTCCTCCAAGCCACCTGCCACAATTGAGTGGGAGTAAACAGAAAGGGAGTGAACCCCGGGGGGCCATCCTGTGATGCGTGATGGTTAGGAATACCCGGTGTAGGCATCGCTGTTTTGTGGTGTGGTCTGTTTCTCCTGCTGTATCAGTTCGGGGTATGCAATGCGGGAGTGATAAACAGTTTTCAGTTTATCCACAAACACATCCTTCACTGTTTGTATGTCCCTGAATGTGATCGGCGCCAGCTTGAAGTAGCCTTCACTCACCTGTGAATCAATGATCTTGTCCACAAGATTCCGCAGCGATTGCTCCGAATACTCGGGCAGACTGCGTGAGGAAGCCTCCACTGCATCAGCCATCATCATGATGGCGGTCTCTTTCGTAAAAGGATTTGGCCCGGGATAGCGGAAATCAGCTTCATTCACCTCTTTATCGGGATTGGCATTCTTCCAGGAGATGTAAAAATACTTAGGCATGCTTGTGCCGTGGTGGGTCTCGATAAAATCAATGATCTGCTGTGGTATGTTCTGTTTCTGTGCAATCTTAACACCATCTTTCACATGGTTGATGATGATGCGTGCACTTTCCTCAAAAGGCAGCCCGGCATGCGGGTTCATCCCGGGTGTCTGATTCTCGGTGAAGAAGGCCGGGTTTACCATCTTCCCTATATCGTGATACAAAGCGCCCGTTCTGATCAACGATGCATTGGCACCCAGTTTAGCCGCCGCCGCCATACCCAGGTTGGAGACCTGTAAAGAGTGCTGGAATGTGCCCGGAGCCTTCTCTGAGAGCTCTTTCAGCAGTGGCTTGTTGATATTGGAAAGTTCCACCAGCGACACCCCTGAGATAAAACCAAATGACTGTTCCACCAGATATACCAGTGAGTAGGAGAACATGATAAATATGAAGTTGATAAGGAAATATATCAGCATAATCCAGCTGGTCTCTTTCATGTTTCCTTCCTGGTACATTACCAGGCCAATATAGACCAGAATATAGGTGAGCAGGATAAAGAATGAGCTGCGTATCAGCTGTGAGCGCTCCGACAACTCTTTCAGCATAAATATGGAGACCATCGCCACGGAGATCTGAATGACAACAAACTCAAAGGGGAAAGGAACCATCAGTGAACTAAGCATGATGGTGATAAGACTGGCAAAGAGTGCTGTCCTCGAGTCAATGAAGGTACGGATGAGGATCGTCACTATCGCATAGGGGATAATATAGACACTAAACAGATCATAACGCACGGTGATAGCGGTGAGCACAAGGAATATAACAGTCAGCAGGACCATGAAGATCACATGCTTTCGGTTGCGATATTCGGTAGGTCGGAAAAAAAGCAGATACATGTAAAATGAACCGAACATGAGAAGTATGAGCAATAACTGTCCGAGCACCATCCAGTTGTTTCTTGTCGTGCCGCCACTCCGTTCTTCGGTCACATGTTTTAAAGAGGAGAGAATATTGTAGGTCCTTGCATCTACGATTTCACCTTCATCAATAATACGTTGTCCCTGTTGTACCATTCCACGGCTTATATCTACCTGTTGAATAAATTCATGCTGTGCCTTTTCCGAAGTATCCTCATCGTAAGTAATATTTTCCCGAATATATTCATTGATATCTGCCGCCTGTAAAAGGGAGGCGTCAATGTTTTCAGGAACATCATTCAACACTTCTTGATAGGCTGAACGTATGGTGAAGAATGAGTCAATCTTCCTTGACTCTGCCACATTTCCTTTTTTTATCCTCAGTGCCTGCGTCTTAGAGGCATCGATCCTGTCATAATCTTCCGACTGCATGATCCCGGTATCATATATCTCATTCAGCTTGTTACGTATGTAGATTTTATATGTAGGTGGCAATTCTGCAAGCTTAGCGTTCAGGTTCACATCGGCATCAAAATCGGCCAATGCATTTTTATAAACCGTTTCGTTGACTTCGAAATAGGGTTCATAAAACTCCAGGATGCTGTCCTGCTCGGCTTTCAACTGGTCGGCAGGTTTATATACAGGAAAATCAAATGGGGCGGTAAGAAGACCATACTGCCAGGGTCTCCCTTCGTTGAAGGAGTATTTAAAACTCCCCTGTCGGGGGAAAATGTAGGTGATAAGGAGGATAGCGAGAATAAAAACCATGGGGACAAATACTTTTGTCCTTATTCTTATTTTTTTCGGTGATGAAGTGTTCATGCCCAATGCGTACTTACGTTCTACAATGTGTATAGAACAAATGAAAAGATGAAAAGTTTGTCTTAATGGATGATTTAGCCTCATGCCGGTTTCATAATTCAATATAAATAGCTATTTTTGCACTATGCAGAAATCAAACTTTGATAGTAAACCTGTTCGAATAAAAAACCTTTTGTAACCACAAAACCAACAGTGACAGATTGTAAACTGCCGCATATTAACCATATAACTGTCAATAGTCATTGTCACTAATGAGGACTATTAGCAGGTTATAATCATTTTAAGTTTCGTATATATGCAATTATTCGATATTGATTTAGTATATCTTTGGGTAGATGGCAGTGATCCAAAATGGTTAGAAAAGAAACAGCTGTATACATCTGAAACATCTGAAACAACAGGCACGACAGGTACAACAGGTACAACAGACAATACAGGTACAACAGACAATACAGACAATACAGACACAACAGACAATACGGAAGCGAATAACAAAGGACGCTATATCAATAACGATGAGCTGCGCTACTCCTTGAGATCGGTAGAGAAATATGTACCCTGGGTAAGAAAGATATTTATTGTTTCCGACAGTCAACATCCTGAATGGCTGAAATTGGAACATCCTGCCATTCAGATTGTTGACCATAAGGAGATCTTACCCCCGGAAGCGCTTCCATGCTTTAATTCAAGCGTCATCGAGTATTACCTCTACAGGATCCCCGGCCTGGCTGATCACTTTCTATTTGCCAATGATGACATGTTCTTTCACAAGAAGCTCTCACCGGGCTATTTTTTTGATAAAGAGGGTATGCCTTACATCCGCCTGAAAAAGAAGGTTTTCGGTAAATGGCATTATCCAATAAAGCGTCTGATAAGAAAAAGACTGGGTCAGTATATCACAATGGTAGTGGAGGGAGCTGCGTTGGTTGAAAAGAAGTTTGGTATATTCTACTCAGGCATACCCCATCACAACGTGGATACATACGTGAAAGATGATTACAGGGATGCTGTGGAGCATGTTTTTGCTGATCAGGTGCAACGTTCGTCACAGAGCCATATCAGGAAGTACGGTGATATTCATCGTTCAGCTTTTTCCTATTATGCCCTGGCTATCGGCAAAGGACATCTGAAATATGTAAGGAGAAAAGATTCTATTCGGATCAATGTGTATAAACCCAATTTTGAGAACTACTTAGTCAGATATAATCCCGACCTGTTCTGTCTGAATGACAGTCAGCGGGTGAAAGAAGCCGATCGATTAAGAATAAAACCTTTCCTTGAAAAGCTCTATCCCGAAAAATCATCCTTTGAGAAATAAATCTGTGGATTTACAGCTCGAACTGCGACTTCTCAGGTAAAATAGTGTCCAGTGCCTTCTCCAGCTCTTTCATCACACGCTCATAGTTCCTGATATGGGCATTGTCGTTGAGGCAGATCAGCTTGTAACGCTGGTTGTAGATCGCGTCGATGGCCTGCTTCGATCTTAACACGAGCGGGAACATTTTGGTGTCGGCGTAGGTGTTGTAGGGCTCAAACTGTGAACGGCAGATCTGCCAGGTGCGGAACAGCTCCTGTGTATAATCCTCCGGGCTGCGAAAGCGGTTCTCCGAGACGGCAGTGAGCTTGTCACCCGCGTAATCCCACACCTCTTTGAAGGTGGATTTAAGGTAGGGTTGTGCATTGTGCGGGGTGATGAGTGTCACAAATTTCCCGTAGGGTTTAAGCAGTCGTGTCAGATTGGCTTTCTTCCCGTAGGAGGGATGAAACCATTTCTCATGATCACGCTGCAGCACCTCACGCTTGTCGAACCGTTCGTTGATGATCTCTATATTGTTTTTCAGGCATTTCGACCATAACCCCATCCCGGAATTATAACGGAAGGCAGCGATGTCGTTAGGGAGGCCATCGGTAAAGAAGCGCGATTCACTGATATGATTGATGATGAAGAAGTCATCGTTGAAATAGACGAATTGATCAGCCAGCCCGGGTATCTTATGTAGCCAGATCTCAATAAGGGATGAGTTGAATACGGGTAGATACTTCGTTGGTATATAGTCGGAATGATTCACCAGGGAGAGCCTGGGATGGTCGCCATTCAGCCATGAGGGCTTCTGGCCGCAGGTGACGAAATGCACTTTTCTCACCCAGGGGGCAAATTTCTCCACGCCTCTGAACCAGTATTTTAAAAATCCATAATCCCTGAAGCGTGCTTCCGACACCTCATTTTTTGAGTTGTCGATCTTACCGGAATAGTTTGCAAAATCTGCTTTCCACTGTGGGTCGTCCATGTCGACCCAGGTGATGACAAAATCGATTCCCATTATTTTGAATGATTAATTATTATCTTCTCTTACCGGCAAGGTGGTAACAGCTTGTTCCAGGCGGCGCAGTGTCTCCTCTTTACCTATCACATCGGTGATATTGAACATGTGGGGTCCTTTCCCTTCACCCACGACAGCCAGACGGAAAGCATTCATGATGTTACCCGTGTGGTACTGGTTCTGTTGAATCCATTCCATCACGGTTGTCTCCTGGTTCTCCGGGGAGAAGTCATCCATCTCACGTAACAACTGCATCAGCGCCCTCATCTGTCCGGGGGTCTCAGCCTTCCAGCGTTTACGTGTTGTCTTCTCATCATAGCTCACCGGTGCCACGAAGAAAAAAGAGGATTGCTCCCACAGCTCTTTCACGAAGTGAACACGTTCTTTGACCAGTCCTACCACCTTCGTCACTTTTTCCATAGGAGCGTTGACCCCTTTCTCACGGAGGATGGGTGCAAAGAGGGCCGCCAGCTCACTGTCGGGTTTGTTGAGGATGTAGTGATGGTTGTACCATTTGGCCTTCTCCACATCAAACTTGGCGCCGCTTTTGCTGCATCGGTCAAAAGAAAAAGCCTGCACCAGCTCATCGAGCGTGAAGATCTCCTTTTCCGTGCCCGGGTTCCATCCCAAAAAAGCGAGGAAGTTGATGATCGCCTCAGGCAGATAGCCGCTCTCGCGGTAGCCGGAAGAGAGATCACCTGTCACCGGATCCTTCCATTCCAGTGGGAAAACAGGAAAGCCGAGACGGTCACCGTCACGTTTGCTCAGCTTGCCGTTGCCCTCGGGCTTGAGCAGCAGCGGCAGGTGCGCAAAACGGGGCATGCTCTCTTCCCACCCCAGGCTGCGGTAGAGCCAGACATGCAGTGGTGCCGAGGGGAGCCACTCCTCACCGCGGATCACATGGGTGATCTCCATCAGGTGATCATCCACCACGTTGGCCAGATGGTAGGTGGGCAGCTCATCCGATGACTTGTAAATCACCTTGTCGTCGAGGACCGTTGAGTTGATCACCACCTCACCACGGATCATGTCGTTGACGATGATATCTCTGTCAGGGTCAATCCTGATACGTACCACGTACTGTGATCCCCCGTCAATAAGCGATTGGGTCTCGCCGTCGGACAGCGTGAGCGAGTTGCGCATCTTCTCTCTGGTGGATGCATCATACTGGAAGTTGGCAATCTCGCTTCTTTTGGCTTCCAGCTCTTCAGGTGTGTCGAAGGCGATATATGCAGCACCGCTGTCGAGCAGCTGCTTCACGTAACCCTTGTATATATCCCTCCGTTCTGACTGTCTGTAGGGGCCGTAGGTCCCTCCCTTTGCCGGACTCTCGTCGAAGGAGAGTCCCAGCCAGTTGAACGTTTCCTGAATGTACGCTTCTGCCCCCGGTACAAACCGGGTGGTGTCAGTATCTTCAATACGAAGAATAAAATCACCCCCCTGCTGTTTGGCATAGAGGTAGTTATATAATGCCGTGCGCACGCCGCCAATATGTAGCGGGCCTGTGGGACTGGGCGCAAAACGGACTCTTGTTTTTTGATGCATCTCAATTAATAATTTGTGTCTTCAGGCAACAACATATGCTGTGCGAACAGATTATCTCTCTGTTGCTCTGTGAAAACAATGATAATAATCTGCAAAGATAGAAAAAATCGTTAAAGTGGATGTCATAAAAAGAGCCGGGATTCATTTCCCATATTAAAGAGCAGATCGATAATGCTCAGATTGGGGATAAAGCCATGTCTGCCGGCGAAAACCTGGTAATAGGGTGTTGTGGCGTAATCGGATCTCTTCTTGGGGTGGATGGTTTCGCGCAGATCAGAAAAGTATTCCGGCAGCGATGCAACGTACGATGATGTGAAGGAGAGCGTCGTCTCAATCCCTATTAGGCGGCAGAGGAGCCGGCGCAGCTCCTCATTGAAGTCGTGCAGGAAAGTGAACTTTTTCTCATAGAAGGGACGGAAATCCTCCTCATAATATTGAAAAAAGGGGGATGAGTTGTAGGCTGAGATAATGGCATTCCAGTGCAGATGCTGCCAGTTGCCATGCGTTGCTATACGGATATCCTTCATCCTGCAGTCCGGTGATGTCGGTTTCTCCACAGGTATGCTCAACGACAAGGGTCCGTTAGCCCCGGCAATGGTGCAGCGGTTACGGTACGACTGCTTCCGGTAGTTGTCGTGTATCTCCATCACGGCACTTTCAGCTCCGTGGAGCCTGCTATAGTACTCAACGGGAGCGAGATAAAACGATGAAAGGAGCACCCTCTGCGATCTCTCCTGATTGTTCATGCCGGCACTTTCGCACTGTGGAACAATCTTTTCCATCTTATTTTTCCGTTGAACCACCCTTTGTCCTTCTCGAGCGATAACCAGATAAGCATCGGCTTGCCCACGATATGATCCTCGGGAACAAAACCCCACACACGTGAATCGGCAGAGTTGTGGCGGTTATCACCCATCATGAAATAGTAATCGAACCGGAAGGTGTAGGAGTCGGCCTGTTCACCATTGATATATACTTTCCCGTCACGATAGGCAAACTCGTTTCCTTCGTAGTTCCTGATGCAACGTTCATAAGCCGCCACCTTGTAATCGATATCACCATCGAAGGTGATGGTGGCTCCTTTCTGAGGTATCCATAGTGGACCGAAGGTGTCACGTGACCATCCGGTATCATAATTGACCGGGTAGTAATAGCTCTGTCCCGGTTGTTCTTTTTCTTTGATGATATCCCACATGAAAGGTTTCGCTTTCAGCTGTTGCACCATCTCATCGGTCAGGGGGATACTGTAATAGATCCTGCCGTTATTGCCGTTACGCGGCTGCAGGCCGGAGAAGACAAGGCTGAGGCTGTCTGCTCCGGTCAGATCCTGTGAGCGTGTGGTCACCTGACCGTAACTGTCATGCGTGAAATAATCGGCTTTGTTGATCCCCAGCTCACTGAACAGATCGGCAGAGATCACCGTGCCATCGGTATGAAGCATATAGTTATGCTGCGAAAGACGTGGGTTGGGCAGATAGGAGCCATCGATATAGAGTGAGTCGTTTCTGAGGGCGATGGTTTCCCCGGGTAGTCCTATACATCGTTTCACATAGTTCTCACGCCTGTCAACAGGCCTGTAGACAATCTCACCATAAGTGCGCTTGTCTGACCGCACACCCTCACTACCGTTGGGGTTATGTTTCGCCAGCGTGTAAAAATCGACACCCTGCATGTTCATCGCGACCGTATCACCGGTAGGGAAGTTAAAGACCACAATGTCGTTTCTCTGCACCTCTCCGAAACCCTTCAGTCGGCGATATTTCCACTGCGGCTTTTCGAAGTAGGATTTACCACCCACCACCGGCATGGTATGCTGTGCCAGCGGGAAGGAGAGGGGTGTGATGGGTGCACGGGGGCCGTAGCTCAGCTTGCTCACAGCCAGGAAGTCACCTACCAGCAGTGATTTCTCAAGGGATGAGGTGGGTATCTGGTAATTCTGAAAGAAGAAGGTGTTGATAAAGTAGACCGCAATCAGTGCAAAGAGGATGGCATCGACCCATTCCATTGTTTTGCGGAAGGTATCGTTCTTCGACTTTTTCCAGAACGACCAGGGTATCAGCTTGGTGATGTAGATATCAAAGAAAAGAAGAATAAAGAGTAAGAGCCACGGTGAGCCTGCCCAGAAAGCGAACAACAGGGTAAGCACAACCCATACGGCAAACCAGATCCATTGATGGCGTGTAGCACTCGAAAGTCGTTGTTTGAATGTCATAATCGTTGATTGTTTGAACAGTCTTTTATAATATACCCAGCATATCCTGCATGGTCATAAACCCTTTCTTTCCTTTCGTGTACTCGGCTGCCAGCACAGCGCCGAGGGCAAGCCCCTTGCGGTTTTTGGCATCGTGTGTGATGCGGATGATGTCGGCCTCCGACTCATAGATGACCGAGTGGATGCCCGGCACCTCTCCTTCACGAAAGGCTTTTATCTGCAGTTCATCGGGAGCATCGCTCTTGTTGAGGGCCCATTTGCTTTTTCTCTCTATCTTCTCCAGGATGCCTTCCGCCAGTGTGATGGCTGTGCCGCTGGGTGCATCCAGCTTGTGTATGTGATGTGTTTCTTCCATCTGCACATCATAACCGGGAAACTGATTCATGATTTTTGCCAGGTAGTTATTGAGGGCAGTGAAGATATATACCCCCAGGCTGAAGTTGGAGGCATAAAAAAATGTGTGCCCCCGTTTGTCGCAGGCATCCCTGATCTCATCCAGCTGTTCCAGCCATCCTGTGGTGCCTGACACCACGGCCACACCGGCAGCAAACGCCTGCCTGTAATTATGCATGGCACTCCCCGGTGAGGTAAACTCAATCGCCACCTCTGCGCTTTTGAACTGGGGAGAGGTGAATTTATTCTCTTCATTTATGTCGATGGTGCAAACAATCTCATGCCCTCTTTCAAGCGCGATCTGCGCAATCTCATGACCCATCTTTCCGTAACCTATCAGTGCTATCTTCATATGATCAAACTATCTTTTATGTTTTTAGTGTATGGCATAGTGGCATGGAAAATCTGTTCCATGCTCGCTGCCCATACTACAATGTCTCTCTGTCAGCACTACGGCTGACAGATAACTATAGTGAAAACAAAAGTACAAAATAAATAGAAACATCCTGTCAAGGATCCGTGAAATTCACGGGAGAGTGGCTATCTCACCTAAAGCCATCCCTCCTTCTTGTACCACTCCACCGTCTGTTTCACACCCTCTTTCAATCTCCATCTGGGTCTGAAGCCGATATCCCTTGTCAATGCTGTTGTATCACACGACCAGTTACGCTGCTTCATGATATGGTATTTGTCGCTGTTGAAAGTGGCAGCTTTTCCGAAGAGCGCCGCTGCTTTCTCGCTGATGAAGGCGGCAGGCCTGACCAGGAAAAGAGGTATCTTCAACCGTATCACATGCTTTTTCCCAAGCACCTGCTGTACGATGGCATTGAACTCCCTGTCGGTATAGAGATCACCGTCGGCAACGAAATAGTCTCTCCCGGTGATCCCCTTTTCTATCAGCATGAAGATGACATCCACCAGATCCTCACTGTGGATAAATGACAATACCTGTTTTTTGAAGCCCGCACCCACATCCAGCCCGTTTTTGACCGCTTTCATCAGAATCAGATAGTCCCTGTCGCGTGGGCCGTAGACACCTGTGGGTCGAAGAATAAGATAGGGAAAACCAGCGATGCTCTTCAGGTAGTTCTCGGCTTTGAGCTTACTTCTGCCGTATGCCGTATTGGGATGAGGCTGCTGGTCAGCACAGATGGGGGTGTAGTCACACTCATCCCCCGCACCCATTGCACCGAGAGAGCTCATCAGAATAAAGATGTCGGGGAGTGCGCCTATCTCAGTCAGTGCCTCCACCAGATTACGGGTATATCCGTAATTCACCTGGTCGAAATCTGACCGGCGTAGTGCCCTGGTGAGGCCGGCAATATGTACGATGTAGTGGAAGCGTCCGTTCAGCTCAGTGTGTGTCCGTAGCTGCTCTTTCAGACTCTCCTTGTCGTTATACCACAGGTCGATGAATCGGATTCGTTCATCCCGAAGGTATTGTCTGCTGCTGCTGCCGCGGATACCGGCCCACACTTCATACCCCGACGCGAGTGCTTTGTCCACCGCCGTGCTGCCGATAAAACCGCTGGCACCGGTGATGAGGATTCTTTTCTTTTCCATCATTGCTGCTTTACGTATGCACAAAAATAGTGATTACTTCATGATTTGATCGACTGAATCAAATTTTTTTATTACTTTGCATTAACTAAAACATGATTTAATTGTTTTATCTGAAAACCGACATTAATTATGAGTAAAAAAGTGACTGATGCTTCTTCAGCTACAAAACCGAAGAAGAAAGATATTTCCAATTCCATTATAGACTTTCTCACTGAGAATAACGACAAGCAGTTTAATTACAGGCAGATTGCCGCAGCGCTGAATGTGCGTGGCGAGGAGGGGCGACGTGTCCTGGTCAAGGTGCTCGATAAACTGCGTGATGAGGATATGCTGCTGGAGACCTCCCGGGGAAGGTATCGTATAAATAACCGCGGTCTGATGTTAGACGGTCGTTTTGAGAGAAGAAGCAACGGGAAGAACTTTTTTGTGCCTGATGATGACGCCAATATTATTTATATACCGGAGCGTAACAGTAAGCATGCCATGAATGGTGACCGTGTGCGTGTGCAGCTACTGGCAAAGCGTAAACGTGCTGAATCTGAAGGTGCCGTCGTGGAAATTCTGGAACATACACAGAGCCGTTTCGTGGGTGTGCTCGATGTGCAGAAGCATTTCGCCTTTCTGGTGATGGACAGCAAGTATTTATCCAACGATATCTTTATCCCCAACGATGATCTGAATGGCGCAAAGAATGGCGATAAGGTAGTTGTGGAGATTGTGGAATGGCCCGAGAAAGCCAACAACCCCGTAGGGAAAGTGATTGATATACTTGGTAAACCGGGACAGAACGATACCGAGATGCATGCTATCCTGGCACAGTACGACCTGCCCTACAAGTATCCCGTGGCGGTAGAGAAGTATGCAGAAAAGATTTCAGAGATCATCGATAAGAAGGAGATAGCCAAAAGAGAGGATTTCCGTGATGTGTTCACCATGACGATCGACCCGAAAGATGCCAAGGATTTTGATGATGCGCTCTCACTGCGTCAGATCTCTGCAAACCAATGGGAGGTGGGCGTACATATTGCAGATGTAACCCATTATGTGAGACCGGGAGACCCGGTGGACAGGGAAGCAGAGACACGCGCTACATCTGTCTACCTTGTCGACAGAACCATCCCCATGCTGCCCGAAAGGTTGAGCAACGGCTTGTGTTCATTGCGTCCCCAGGAAGAGAAATTATGTTTTTCAGTTATCTTCCACCTGAACGAGAAAGCGGAGATCAGGAAGTCGCGTATCGTACGTACGGTGATCAAGTCTGACAGCCGTCTGGCCTACGAAGATGCGCAGACGGTCATTGAGACGGGGAAAGGTGATTTCGCCACTGAGATACTGCAGTTGAATGATTTTGCCAAACAGTTGCGAGAGAAGCGCTTCAGCAATGGAGCGATCAACTTCGAACGTTATGAGGTGAAGTTCAACCTCGATGAAAAAGGGAAGCCGCTGGGGGTCTATTTCAAAGAATCGAAAGAAGCCAACCACCTTATCGAGGAGTTCATGCTGCTGGCCAACAAAGCAGTGGCTGAAGCCGTGGGGAGGGTAGACAAGGGCAAGAAAGCCAAAACATTTGTTTACCGTATTCACGATGTGCCTGACCCGGAGAAACTGGATACACTCAACACTTTCATTCTTCGTTTCGGACATAAGATAAAAACAGATGGCTCGAAAGTGGAGGTGGCTAAAAGTATCAACGCACTATTGGATAAGGTGCAGGGACGACCCGAAGAGAATCTTGTGGAGACGATCTCCATTCGTACGATGTCAAAAGCCGTCTACTCCACGAAGAATGTGGGGCATTACGGGCTGGCTTTCGATTATTATACCCATTTCACATCACCCATACGCCGTTATCCCGATATGCTGGTACACCGCTTGCTGGAGAGCTATCTCGAGGGGGGTAAGAGCGTTGATCAGGGCTCCCTGGAGGAAGAGTGCAAGCACTGCTCACAGATGGAGCAGGTTGCTTCCAATGCCGAGCGTGACTCCATCAAGTACAAGCAGGTGGAGTTCATGTCCGACAAAATAGGGAAAGTGTACGATGGTGTGATCTCCGGTGTGACCGAGTGGGGTATCTATGTGGAGATCAACGAAAACAAGTGCGAGGGGATGATCCCTATCCGTGAGATGGATGATGACTTTTACGAGCTCGATGAAAAGAATTTCCGCCTTGTGGGACGTCGCACAAAACGTGAATACCGACTGGGGCAGCCTGTGAGCATTCAGGTGGCGCGGGCAAACCTTGACAGGAAACAGCTCGATTTTACTTTTGCCTGACCCGCTGTTCCCTGCGGGCATGACGGATGGATCTGCGCCGGCCGATAATGCGCAGTGCTATCCATAAGTAGGCACCACTGTCGGAGAACTTACCTGAGAAAAGTGCTTTCATCGCTTTCTTCAGTGCGGCAAGAAAGCTGTACGCTACAGCTTTGTGCCACAGGTAGTGGGGATTCACCGCCTCCGTTAAGAAATAAACATACTCTGCATAGAACCACTGTGGACGGCTGACCGGACGCGACGCTCTGTCGTGATAGCCGCAGGCCGACCTCACCACACCTAACCTGTAGCCCCTCTTCTGTATACGATGTACAAAATTACGGTCTTCGCCGTAATGAGCGAAAATTGGAGCAAACATCCCCACTTCCTTTATGACGGAAACGGGTATCAACCACATGGCTGCATTGACAAACGGATATTCTGTGATTTCAGCTTCTAATTGCAATGCCTCCACCCTGTTTTTAATGCCGGTATAGTCACTGAAGCCGAAGTCTGTTGCATCACCCCTCCCGTTCAGATGAACGGGTGAGAGGATGCCGTAGTCACTGTTACTCTCCGCGGCGGCAATCAATCGTTCTAATGTATCACTTTCTATCCATGCATCCTGATTAAGCAGGAACACATAGTCGAACTCCTCCTCAATGGCGTATTCCATGGCTAGGTTGTTGCCTCTCCCGAAGCCGAGGTTCTGATGTGCCTCCATCAGCTTCACCCCGGGGTATACATGCCTGATGAGCTCACAGGTGCGATCATCAGAGCCGTTGTCTACCACAACTATGGCCGCCGGAAGAGAGGAGAGCCTCACTGAGGTGAGGCATTGATCTATCCACGGCTCAAAGTTATAGGAGACGATGATCACACATACTGAGGGCTTGTTTACGGATAGATCAGTCATGATGATGGGTTGCTTTAATCAGACAGGTACGAAAAAAGGGAGGCGTCAATCTCTCCAGGTCATTCAGATAAATCATTACACCGCTATTGCGTCGATAACTGAACCCCTGCGCAGCCAAAAAGCTGCTGAAGCGTGCGTAATCTTCCTGAT
This sequence comes from Proteiniphilum sp., assembly GCA_015478855.1. Classification (GTDB taxonomy): domain Bacteria; phylum Bacteroidota; class Bacteroidia; order Bacteroidales; family Dysgonomonadaceae; genus Proteiniphilum. The sequence goes on along the minus strand of JADMKJ010000093.1, from coordinate 49,468 downwards.
GATGATAGGTGCAGAGTGCCATCTTCACAGGTTGAGACTGCATAATGACGTTCATCCCCCTCAGCACCGATGCTTCGGCACCCTCCACATCAATTTTATAGAAGTCGGGAATCTCTTTCTGCAGAAAATAGCTGTCAAGTGAAATCTCTTCACTGTTGTTGTTGTCCGATACAAACTGAGGGATGATCTCTATCTTCTCTTGCCAGGGAGAAAAGGTAGCTTCCAGTGCTTCAATCCACTCCCTGTCCTGTTCAAAAAGATAAATTCTTTTTGTCTTCTCAATATTCAGCAGTGAGAAGAAACCCTCGGCACACCCCACATCTGCAAGCACATCTCCCTTCAACACTTGAAAGTCACTATCGGTGTAGCAATGAGGGGCATTCACGTCCTGCTCGATACGCAGGTTGTTAAACAAGCGCTGCACGGTATTTCGGTTTTGTGAATGTTTGAAATAGAGCCTTTTACCCTGGGTGATCACATAGGGTAAACCATTCGATGCATCAATGAATACCTCAATCTCCTGATGGTTGTACTTTTCCTGAAAAGTGCCGTAAAAGGTGGTCAGCGGATGCTTCTGCAGATAGTCTACAGCTTCAGTGATCTCTTCATCATCAGTCGGAAAGCGGGAGAAATGATCCAGGATCATCTTCCGGGCCCTCCTTTTTCTGTTGGAATGGAGCAGCTCCCTCCAACTTGACCGTACCTTGTAGACCAGCTTATGAATGATCCTGTTCATTTCTTCTCTTTTTTTGAGTTGAAATCCATTCTCCAATTTCTCTGCTCATTTCGAGTTTAAACAGATGACACAGCAGCAGGTAGAGCACGCCTGCAACAACGCTGTTCACCAGCATGAAAAAAAGGTTATTCTCTATGTCCAGTGTGACAAAATAGGCGGCTGCTACACTCACTGAGGCAAAGAGAGCATAGGGTAGCGCATCCTTCAGAAAGTCCAATAGTGAATAACTGATCAGCTTCCCCGACAGCACAAGAGAGATGATCAGCGTGATATAGGTATATACCACCCAGCTGGAGGCTAATCCCATGATCCCGTAGGGGAACAATAGCGCAATCAGCAGCACCAGGATTACTCTTCTGATGATCTCCACACCCAGGAAATAGTTCGCTTTTTCACGGGCGATAAACAGTTCATTCAGTACGAAGGCAAAGGGTGACACCATACCGGCAAGACATAACACCTGAAAATAGGGTACCGCCGGCAGCCATTTCTCCTTGAAGAGGAACAGGAATGTGGGTTCGGCAATCAAGATCATCAGCAGTCCAATGGGGAAGGAGAGGAAAGAAAGCGATTTCATCATTTTGCTTATCACCCTTTTGAGTCGTTCACGCTGTTCGTTGATCTCCGGGAGTATAAGCATGGAGACCGAGCGGAAGGTGTTGGAGAGGATGCCAAACGGGATCTCCTGATACTTGTTTGCCTGACTGTAAAAACCGACCTGTTTCATCGAGTTGGGATAGAAGAAAGCAATGATGGCGGGGTATATATTATTGAAAACCGCATTGATCATCGAGGTAAGGACCAGCTTATTACTCAGTCCCGTGAAGGAACGAAGAATGGTAAGGCTGAAAAAACGCAACGGAATCCACCGGGAATAGAGCCAGAGAAACAGTGAGCGGAAAAATGCGAACAGCAATGCCTGCACCACCAGTGTCCATACACCAAAGCCATTCAGCGCCATGATGACAGCCACGGTGGCCGCGATAAGGAGTGCTGCCAGGTTTACCTTGGTGATGCCCCTGAAGTCGGCTCTCTTGATCAACACTGTTTGTTGTATGATTCCCCCGGCATTGAGTATCAGCGACAGGAATAATATACGTGATACAGGCGCTATACGTGGCTCATGGAACATCCCGGCAAGCAGCGGGGCCATAGCAAACAGTATAAGATACAACAGGATGCTGAAGCCCATATTAAAATAAAAGACAGTGCTGTACTCGGCAGGGGAGATGCCTTTTCTGTTCAGTAACGACCGGGTAAAGCCGCTGTCGATAAGAAGGCTGGAGAAGGCGATAAAGAGAGCGAGTGCTCCGATGAGTCCATATTCCGAAGGGTCAAGAATGCGCATAAGCACAATGCTCGTCCCCAGGTTGATCAGCTGCTGCCCGAATTTATCGGTAAAGCTCCAGAACAGAGAAACGGTTGTTGTATGTTTTAACGTTGATTCCGCCATCAGTGGTTGAGTATTGCCGGTTATTGCTGCAAAAGTACGCAACTTAATTCAAAATTCGGGTTTTTATCGTTACGAGTTTGAACAGTGTAACCCGGAGCATTCCCTTTGTCATCTCTTTTTTCTGAACGTTTTTTTTTGTACGTTTGATGGATAATAAAGAGAGATGAATGACCTTTTCCGAAGAGATAAAACAACAGGCCCTCCGGCTGGGTTTTGATGCCTGCGGCATTTGCCGTGCGGATAACAGCGGCGAGGAAGCCCGTTATATGGCATGGATAAGGGAGCACTGCCAGGGTGGTATGGCTTACCTGGAGCGCAACATAGACAAGCGGACTGATCCCCGGCTATTGGTGGAGGGTGCCCAATCAATCATCTCGGTGGCGTTGAATTACTACCCATCGGTGAAGCTCCCGGGAAAGGTGCCCCAGTTCGCTTACTACGCCTATGGGAAGGATTATCACGAGGTGATGCGGGACAAGTTGCGCAGCCTGTTTGAGTGGATCGAAGGGCGTTCTCCCGCAGTGACAGGGCGATTCTTCTCCGACTCAGCTCCGGTGCTGGAGCGCTTTTGGGCGGCACAGGCGGGTATCGGGTTTGTGGGTAAAAATACGTTGCTTATTATCCCCGGTAAGGGTTCTTATTTCTTTCTGGGTGAACTGATCATCAACCTGCAGCTGGATTACGATGCCCCCATCTCCGAGAACTGTGGCGACTGTCGCCGCTGTCTCAGCTCATGCCCCACGGGCGCCATAGAAAAACCCTATTGGGTGAATGCCAACAAGTGCATCTCCTACCAAACCATCGAGAACAAAGGAGAGATTTCTCCCGACATCATACCAAACTTAAGAAACAATGTCTTTGGTTGCGACATATGCCAGAAGGTGTGTCCCTGGAACCGTGGGGCACAGCCGCATGCCACGCCGGCGTTGATGCCGTCGGAGGCGTTTATGTCACTCGACCTGGAGCAGCTGAACGGGATGAGCGAGGAGACTTACCGTGAGATATTCCGCCATTCGGCCGTCAAAAGAGCCAAATATGCAGGACTGAAACGGAACGCAGAAGCTATTTCCAAAACTCGTAATAAATAGCTACTTTTGCATCAATAAATTATGGAAGATCAATTCGACATACATAGCAACCGTTATTCACAGGATACTGAGCGTGAGTACGAGAACACGTTGCGTCCCCTCACCTTCAGTGGTTTCAGCGGACAGGATAAGATCGTGGATAACCTGAAGATATTTGTCAGTGCTGCGCGTATGCGTGGTGAGTCGCTCGATCACGTGCTGTTGCACGGCCCTCCGGGGCTGGGGAAAACAACCTTGTCGAATATCATCGCCAATGAGCTGGGCGTGGGTTTTAAGGTCAGCTCGGGCCCCGTGCTTGATAAGCCGGGTGATCTTGCAGGTGTCCTCACATCACTGGAGCCGCACGATGTGCTGTTCATCGATGAGATCCACCGCCTCTCACCTGTAGTGGAGGAGTATCTCTACAGCGCCATGGAGGACTATCGTATCGATATACTGATTGACAAAGGTCCCAGTGCCCGTTCCATTCAGATCGACCTGAACCCGTTTACGCTGGTGGGCGCCACCACTCGCAGTGGGTTGCTTACAAGCCCTTTACGTGCCCGCTTTGGCATTAATATGCATCTTGAGTATTACGATATGACAACCCTCACCGGTATCGTGTTGCGTTCCGCCGACATACTGAGGATTACCTGCAACAGGAACGCTGCCGAGGAGATCGCTTCACGCAGCCGTGGTACACCACGTGTCGCCAATGCACTGCTGCGCCGTGTGCGTGACTTCGCACAGGTGAAGGGAAACGGGAAGATAGATAAACAGATCTCCTCCTACGCGCTCGAAGCACTCAACATTGACAGGTACGGGCTTGATGAGATTGACAACAAGATACTGCTCACCATCATCGATAAGTTCAACGGCGGTCCCGTGGGTATCACCACCATTGCCACAGCTGTGGGCGATGATGCCGGAACCATTGAAGAGGTCTATGAGCCTTTCCTTATCAAGGAGGGATTTATCAAACGCACACCCCGCGGACGGGAGGCTACCGACCTGGCTTACCTCCATCTGGGACGGAAAAGGTCCGGCACACAGGGGTTGTTGTTTTAGAAACTACAGTTGTTGTTTTAGAAATTACTGAAGATCAACTCCAGCTTCAGATTACCTTCCCGATTATCGAGCATGGCTGCGGTGGGCCACATCTGATTGAACACGTCGGTGAGTGACTGACTGCCCGAAGAGTAATAGCTTTGCTGCGAGGTGACAATGGTTGCATCTACCGGGATGATATAATAAACCAGATCAAAGGGTGCACCATCCAATTCTTCATTATAGTGATTGATCATGGTGGAGATGTTGTTGAAATTGTAGGAATAGGTGGTGACATCGAACTTTGCCGAGAGGAAGCTGGTGACATTATCGGGTAGTTTCTTCATCTCAAAAAAGCCGGCCAGTGAATCTTTGTTCACCAACAGCAGATAATCGGGAGGGCTTAACTTCACCATTGGGTTCTCAATGGCATCGGGCATTGCATATATTGTAAACTTTGCCAGGTTCAGTGCATGCGATTTCAACTTGTCGTTAAGCTCAGAAAGCGGGAATGTGATTTCCGTATTCACGCCGGCGGGACTTTTCACGTAGGTGTGGGTCTCGTTTGGTTCGAGCAACTGATCGTTGTCATTCTTGATGTGGTTTAGTTGGGTCACCTCCGGTGTGATATAGAGACGTATCGCATCAGTACGGGTTGTATCCTGGCCTGTGGAGGATCCTTTTGTGTCGAGATAATGATAATGCACATAAAATGAGGTGAAACTGACATTGAGCATGGTACTGTTTCCGAAGGTGGTGGTGAAATAGAGTCCCGGGAAAAACTCCCTGAAGGTGTCTGCATTCTTCAACTTGCCATGGCCTGTCTTGTTATACTCACTCAGGAACCGCTCACCTATCTCTTTGGGTAGTTGAACGTTGATGTCATACACTTTATACTCCTGTGAGGTGTATCCCGAAGTATAAGTTTCAGTCCTGTACGTACGGTTTTTACCTGTGAAGACCTCTTTACCTAGGGGGGCAGACATGTCGGCATATTCCGCAGGATCATTGTGGGTGTAGTTGTTCACTCCTTTCAGTGATTTAGTCACCTCGTAGACGGAGAGCTCCATGGGTGCCAGTGAGTCACCCATCATCGAGGAGTAGGATACCACCACCCTCACAGAGTCGATGGAGGCTCCGGTCTGAAAACCTGATCCTTCGGGGAAATAAAACTCACCTATATAATCCGATTTGATAGATCCGAAAACAGGGTCGATATATTCCCCCAGTACGGGATACTTTGTTTTGGCATACATAGAATCTACCTGGATGGTACGCGCCTGCATGAACAGTGTGTCAACACCTACTTTCAGCCGGTCCTTCCCGGGTTGAATAGTGAATCCGACCTGGTCAAGTGTATCGTTGCACGAAAGGGTGAGAATAGCGACAAAGGTTACGATAAGCGCTTTGTATAGGGATGTGAGCTTCATTCGTTTCAAAAAATTTGTTTTCAACGGCGCAAATATCTAAAAAAAAAGCGTCAAATAAAAGCTGACGGATTGCTTTCTTTTAATTTTTAAAGATATTTGTGTATAGCTGAAATAAAAAAGTGTGTTCGTTAAGTATTTTAACGCTGTCAGGCGTCTAATTTCTCGTAGAAGGCATTGATCTCTTCCACGTTCTGGTCAAAGTCAGCATTGTGTGGCAGAAATGACACCTTATTCTCCTGCATATATTGCGTTAATGCAGGATCAATCGTTTCGCTTCCCTGCACAATGCCGTCGGAGTGATCGATGGCCAGCTTCATCAGGTTTTGATAATCCATGGTGCCACGTTGTTTCATTGTCTCAATTTCCGCATCACCAATACCGTCAAAGCGGAGCTTGTCGGCAAAACCGTTATTCAACGGCTTCTTAAAGGTCTCATCATAGAGTGAACTGACCACTTTTGCATTTTTGAAACAGGGGTCATCGGCATATCCTTTTTTAATGTAGAGGGGTGCCAGCGCACTGAACCAACCGTGACAGTGAATCACATCCGGTACCCACCGAAGCTTCTTGATTGTTTCCATCACACCACGTACGAAGAAGATACTGCGTTCATCATTGTCTTCATACTCCTCACCCTCTTTATCAACAAGCGTTTCCCTGTTTTGAAAATAATCTTCATTGTCAATAAAATAGACCTGCATCCGTGCCGATTGTATGGAGGCTACCTTGATGATCAATGAATGATCAGAGTCATCGATAATGAGGTTCATACCCGAGAGGCGGATAACTTCGTGAAGCTGATTGCGGCGTTCGTTGATATTGCCATATTTGGGCATGAACGCACGTATTTCTTTTCCTTTTTCCTGTATAGCCTGCGGTAAGAAACGGGAAGTATTCGAAATGGTTGTTTCGTCGAGATAAGGGAAAATCTCCTGAGTGATGTACAAAATTTTTTTCTGAGACATGAAGCTAATTATCTAAAATTGAGTACAAAGATAATAAAAAAAATCCACATAATTACAAAATTAAATGGCCTCTATTTTTCAAGATGCAGTCTGTCAGCCTTATAGATCCTTTTAGCGCCTTTTTTAACCTCTATATAATTATAAATGAGCCTCCAATAGCCGGAAAATCACCCCGGTCGTCCGTAACTCCCCCTCAATTAACAGTGGATTGTTTATATAGATTTAACGGCCCCTATCAGTGAAATAATGCTAATAATTTTCTCTATGTGGCAAATATTTTGTTGCTTTGCAGACTAATATAAAAATATGGAGATCGTACATAGCGCATCAGTCCTGGACGAGATGTTACAGCCCTTTCGCCTCGCAGGAAAAACAATTGGTTTTGTCCCTACCATGGGTGCTCTTCACGAGGGACATGCCACCCTCGTGAAGCGTTGTGCAGCTGAAAATGATCTTTGCGTGGTGAGTATCTTCGTGAACCCCACCCAATTCAACAACATTGAGGACCTGAAGCACTATCCACGTACACCCGAGAAAGATTACCTCCTGCTGGAAAGTATTGGCACGGATATCATTTTCACCCCCTCTGTGGAAGAGGTGTATCCGGAGCCCGACAAACGGGTATTTGACTTCGGGATGCTCGACAAGGTGATGGAGGGACATTTCCGGCCGGGGCACTTCAACGGTGTGGCCCAGGTGGTGAGCAAACTTTTCACTGTTGTACGGCCTGACAAAGCATACTTCGGCGAGAAAGACTTTCAGCAACTTGCAATCGTCAGAGAGATGGTGAGACAGCTACAGCTCCCGGTGGTGATCGTGGGTGTGCCTACGGTCAGGGAGGCTGACGGCCTGGCCATGAGCAGCCGCAATCAGCGACTGTCGGAGGAGCAGAAGAAAAATGCATCGCAAATACAGCGTGTGTTGCGTGCAAGCGACGCAATGAGAGGTGGTTATACGCCAGGGCAGGTCGCTGACTATGTGGTCGGTGAGATAAACAATGTGCCCGGGTTAAGTGTTGAATATTATGAGATTGTCGACGGGAACACGTTACAACCTATCTCCTCATGGGAGAAAACAGCTTATGCTGTTGGATGCATAGCCGTTTTCTGCGGTGATGTGCGTTTAATTGACAATATAAGATACAATTAAAATATATGTGGGTAGAGACATTAAAATCAAAAATACATAAAGCGACGGTGACCGATGCCGACCTCAATTATGAAGGAAGTATCACGATTGATGAAGATCTGATCGATGCCGCCAATATGTTCGTGCATGAGAAAGTGGCAGTGGTCAACAATAATAACGGAGCACGTTTCGAGACCTATATCATCCGCGGTGAACGCGGTTCGGGGATAATCTGTCTTAACGGTGCTGCTGCCCGCAAGGTGCAGAAAGGTGATGTGATCATCATTATGAGCTACGCCATCTTACCTCTGGAGGAAGCGAGAGTGCTGGAGCCGGTGCTTGTTCAACTTGAACCCGGTACGAACCGGATTAAAAAATAATTAATCATCATTACATATACCGTCGGTTGTAGATCAATTGGCGGTTTTTTTAACCTATACTTGTGTATTCCAATAAGCAGATCATAAAAATAAGCTTGCCCATCCTGTTCAGCTTGCTGGCGCAAAATATCATACAGGTGATTGATACCGCTTTTCTCGGACGCGTGGGAGAGGTGGAGTTGGGTGCATCGGCACTGGCGGGTATCATCTATATTGCCTTGTATACGCTTGGGTTCGGATTTAGTATGGGCAGCCAGATCCTGATAGGTAGACGCAATGGTGAGGGCAACTACAGTAAAATAGGTGATATCGTGATTCAGGGGATCATCTTCCTGCTTATCCCCGCGCTTGTGCTTATTCCTCTGTTACGATACGCCACCATTGACCTTATTCCCGGCATGTTCGAATCAGCAAGCGTCTCCGCTGCCGTCTCAGATTATCTGGAGTGGCGTGTGTTCGGGATCATTTTCGCATTTACCAATGTGATGTTTCGCGCTTTCTACATCGGCATTGCCCGCACAAAGGTGCTCACTGTCAACGCCATTGTGATGGCATTGGTGAATGTGCTGTTCGACTACGGTCTTATTTTCGGTAACCTGGGGATGCCCGAGATGGGTATTGCGGGGGCAGCCATAGCCTCTGTGATTGCTGAGATCGCATCCACCCTCTTTTTTGTGATCTATACGAAGAAAACAGTGAATCTGGAGAAGTATGGTTTCACCTCCATCCGCTTTCAGTGGAGTGTAGTCAAAAAGATTCTTGATATCTCCATTTATATGATGGCGCAATATCTTTTCTCAATCGTAACATGGATGCTCTTTTTTGTGTTCATTGAGAATTATATGGGTGAGCGGCCATTGGCAGTGACCAATATTGTGCGAAGCTTCTATACCATATTCACCATTCCTTCACATGCCCTTGGTGCTGCTACAGCGACGATGGTGAGTAATACCATCGGAGCAGGCCGTTCTGCCGACGTGAAGAATCTGATCAAAAGGATCGCCCTTATCAGCCTGGGGGTGATGATAGTGGTCACCGTGGTTGTCTCAGCCTTCCCGCGTACAATGATTCATATATATACCGATAATGCATCTCTCATTAACGATACAGTCCTGCCGCTCTATGTACTTATCTCCTCACTGCCGCTATACAGTGTGGGGACGGTTTTATTCAGTGCCGTTTCCGGAACAGGGAACACACGCACGGCACTCGGTTTTGAAATATTTACCCTTGTCTTTTACCTGGCATATATGTGGTTTATCATCGTCTACATACGCTCCTCCGTGGCTGCAGCCTGGACAACTGAACATGTCTACTGGCTCTTCCTGGCCACCCTTTCGTTGATCTACCTGCGTAGTGGAAAGTGGCAAGACAGAAAGATTTAGTGAAATTATCGCTATCTTTACCAGCGGAAGACAATGAGACAATGAGACAATGAGATAATGTGATAATGTGATAATGAGACAATGTGATAATGAAACAATGTAATCATCCATCATTCAGTCAACATATCGTTAAATCAGTAAATCAGTAAGATATGCCATACAGGTTTCTCTGTTTTGTGCTGCTTATTTTCAGCTTATCAACACTGCAGGCACAGGAATACCGCTGGAGTGTGGGGATGGACTATTTCTTCGATAACATGGAGTATAAGCACTCCTCCTACGCCGATGCCCGCACGCTGCAGGGTATATGGCTGAAGCCGCTGGGAGGGATCAGCTGGGACTCGGTGCACACGATTTATGCCGGGGTGGATCTGCTGAAGATGCCGGGGATGAAACATGCGGTGGACAAGGTGGATGTGACAGTCTATTATCAGTATGAGACCGACAAAATTCTCTTTCGTGCCGGCGCCTTCCCCCGCCAAGATGTACTCTCCAACTATTCCGACTTTTTCTTCAGTGACTCGGTAACCCATTTTATGCCATTGATGCAGGGTCTCTTCTGGCAGGTGGGCAGTGGAGGTAGCTTCTTCAATGCCTGGATGGACTGGACCAGCTATTCTTCGGCTGAAGTAAGGGAGAGCTTTTTCCTCGGGTTCTCGGGCAAAGTAACCAAAAACATCTTCTTCGCTGATTTTCAGTCGTCGCTCTTTCACTACGCGGGCACCTACCCCAACAGAGGTCTCTATGGCGTGAGTGAGCTGATTCAGGGCATGGCCTCGGCCGGTATGGAGATCTCCTCAGGCACACAGTTCAAAGGTATGGTGTCGGCAGGGCTCTTTGCGGGACTGGAGAGAGACAGGAAGGCCGACCTGAGCCACAGGCCGGTCGGCTTCGTGGCAAGAGCCAATGCCGAATATATGGGGATAGGTACCGAGAACACCCTCTATACTGGAGATGCGCGGATGCGCTTTTATACCGCGGAGGGAAGTGATCTCTACTGGGGTACCCCCTTCCTGCAAGGCCGTTCCTACCTGCAGAGCAAGTGGTATATCCGCCTGCTCGAGTCTGACCGTGTCAACGCTCGTATGAACTGTAACCTGCACTTCTCTGAGGGAGAGCTGTTTTTTCAGCAAACATTGTCCGTTGCACTGTCGATAGATAATTTCTCCAAACAGGGGAAAAAGAGAATGCCTTATCCCTGGATGAGGATTTTTCGTTAAACAAAAATCATATGGAGTCAATAAAACAGCAGATAGAGACGCTGCGCCGGCAGCTGCATGATCACAACTACAACTACTATGTGTTGTCGCAACCGGCCATCTCCGACATGGAGTTCGACAGGTTGATGAAACAGCTGACTGAGCTGGAGGCTCAATACCCGGAGTACTTCGACCCCAACTCCCCCACGGTGCGTGTGGG